>CAZXLG010000021.1:0-21348 GCA_964641335.1 uncultured Paracholeplasma sp. | reverse complement strand
CCTAAGTTGAATGCTTGACGATTGACTTCAATCAAGTGTTCTTTCTTCGTACCAAAGAAATATTTAAGCGATTCGAGAATGGTTTCTTCATCAAAGAGATGATTTTGTTTGAGATAGGCTCCGAGTAACACAAAGTTAATTGATCTCGATTCACCTATTGATAATGCCAGTTCATTCGCTTTAACACCTTTAGATAAGAAGGTAGGTTGTTCATCTAAGTGAATAAGGGATTCATTATAAAGCATGAACCCAGTAGATTTAACTGTGTGTTTAAACTTTTGATAAGATGGTTCATTTAAAACAATTAAATCATCGGAATCTTTAAACACAGGTGAATAGATAGGGGTATCTGAAATCGTCACCATACAATTGGCTGTACCACCTCTGGTTTCAGGTCCATAGGTGGGTACCCAAATCGCGTGCATCCCTTTTAGAGTGGCACTATAGGCTAAGATTTGACCTAGTAACATGACCCCTTGACCACCGAATCCAGCAATACGAATGGTTTTAGTCATTTTTAGTCACATCCTTATAGACACCGAGTGGGAATACAGGGACCATATTGGATTCGACCCATTTCATCGCATCAATTGGTGCCATACCCCAGTTAACTGGGCAAGTGGATAAGACTTCTATTAACGAAAAACCTTTCTTTTCAAGTTGCATAGTGAAAGCTTTCTTAACAGCAGCTTTTACTTTTTTAACGTTTTGTGGGCTGGTTAGTGCAACTCTTTCAAGATAAGCTACACCATCTAAGTGTGAGAGCATTTCTGTCACTTTGATTGGATAACCTTGATTGTGAGGATCACGACCTAATTGAGATGTGGTAGTTTTTTGGCCAACCAATGAGGTTGGAGCCATTTGACCACCAGTCATACCATAAGTAGCGTTGTTAACGAAGATAACGGTGATGTTTTCACCACGGTTCGCTGCGTGAATGGTTTCAGCAATCCCAATAGAAGCTAAATCGCCATCACCTTGATAAGTGAATACGACATTATCTGGTAATACTCGCTTAATACCGGTAGCGGTAGCACAAGCACGACCGTGAGGGGCTTGTTGCATATCGCAGTTGAAATATTCATATGAATAGACAGAACAGCCTACTGAAGCAACACCGACAGTCTTGCTTAAGACGCCTAATTCGACTAAGACTTCCGCTACAATTTTATGCAATATACCATGTGTACACCCTGGACAATAATGCGTTTTATTACTTGTAAGACCTAATGATCTTTCATATTTTACAGTCATGATATCACCCATTTCTTAAAGTTGATAATGGCATCTCTGATTTCAGTTGGATCTGGAACCATCCCGCCAGTACGCCCATAAAAGGCAATTTCATGTCTTCCTTTATTACAAATCAATACGTCATCGAGCATTTGTCCTAAGGACATTTCAGTGACTAAAATACCCTTACAAGTGCTTGGAATTAAATCAAATGCCTTTTTTGGAAATGGCCATACAGTAATTGGACGAATCATTCCGACATTGATACCTGCTTCTTTGAGCATTTCAATCGAGCTTCGCGCAATTCTCGCGACCGAACCATACGCAACTATAACATATTCAGCATCTTCCATGTTGACTAATTCAAACTTCACTTCGTTTTCTTTAATCAAATTATATTTTGCTTGTAAGTTTAAGTTGTGTTCTTCTAGTTTTGGAGCATCCAAGTATAATGAATTGATAATATTTCTACCTGGATGATGTTCAGTCCCAATCGTTGCCCAAGATTTCACTGGGAGTTTACGCTTTGGTACGTCACGGTCTAAATCGACCGCTTCCATCATTTGTCCAATGAGACCATCAATTAAAATCATAACGGGGTTTCTGTAGGTATCTGCGATATCAAAACCTTCTTTGATGTAATCCACGGTTTCTTGAATCGATTCTGGCGCTAATACGACAGTATGATAATCCCCATTACCGCCCCCACGTGTGGCTTGGTAATAATCGGCTTGAGAAGGTTGAATACCTCCTAGACCTGGACCACCACGCATCACGGATACAATCACGCAAGGAAGTTCAGCCCCTGCGATATACGAAATCGCTTCTTGTTTTAAAGCAATCCCAACAGAAGAGGATGATGTCATGACGCGCTTACCGCATCCTGCCGCACCATAGACCATGTTGATCGCTGCGATTTCAGATTCTGCTTGAACGAAGACTTTACCACGTTCTGGTAAATACTTCGATAAATATTCTGGTACTTCGTTTTGTGGGGTAATTGGATACCCAAAATACGCATCTAGACCTGCACTAATGGCAGCTAAAGCAATCGCTTCATTCCCTTTAATCAGTTTTTTAGGCATCTTGCTTTACCACCTTAATGACAGAGTCTGGACAAATCATAGCGCAGAAAGCACAGCCAATGCATTTGTCGATGTCTAATACATCGACGAGTGTATAGCCTGAAGCGTTCATACGGTTATTGGACATACCTAAGATTTTAACAGGACAACTATTGACACAAAGTTCGCAACCTTTACAAAAGTCGTTGTTAAAATCGAGTTGATACTTAGCCAACGGAATCACTCCTTATCTTTTGGGTATATAGTTATCGTGTAAGTTCTTAATGGTTTCTATTCTATTTTTAGCAAATACTTTCGCAGCTAGTTGAGTATGAATGTCTTGTGTTTTCGCAATTTCATAGATTTCTAATAAGCGATCATAGATTAATTTCACATCAGCTAACGCTTTTTCTTGAGGCCAATTCATGAGTTCGACATAGACGTTGATAACGCCACCAGCGTTAATAACGAAGTCAGGTGCGTATAAAATACCACGTTCTTTGATCATTGGTCCATGAATATCTTCATCAAGTAAGACGTTGTTTGCAGTACCTGCAATGATTTTCGCTTTAATTTGTGGGATGGTTTGACTATTGAGTACACCACCAAGGGCACAAGGACTAAATACATCCACATCTAAGCCATAGATTTGATCTGGATTGACAAATTCGACTTCTGGATGTTCGTTTTTCATTCTTTCAATATATTTTGGATTCAATTCTGAGAAATAAATCTTCTTCGCGCCTTCTTTAACCAAGTGATTGATTAAATAATAGCCGGTTTGACCTGCGCCTTGAACAGCAAAGGTAAATTTAGAAATATCTTCATTACCAAAACGATACTTCAATGAAGCTTTGATACCATATAAAGCACCTAATGCAGTTACTGGAGATGGGTTACCAGATTTACCTTCTAGTCCAACGACGAAATCTGTTTCCATATGGACATAGCTCATATCTTTGGTATTTGTGTTGACGTCTTCAGCAGTAATGTATCTTCCATTTAAGGATTGTACATATCTACCTAGAGCTCTGAAATACGCTTCGCTCTTCACTTTGGTTGCATCACCAATTAATACGGTTTTACCACCACCAAGGTTTAACCCAGCAGCTGCAGCCTTATAAGTCATTCCTCTAGCCAATCTTAAGCAGTCCATCACGGCTGCATCCTCGGATTCATAATTCCAGATTCTAGTTCCACCAAGGGCTGGCCCTAAGGTCGTGTTATGAATCACGGTAATACCTTTCAATCCTGTAGTTCTATCATAAAAATAGACTACTTGTTCGTACTTGTGTTTTTCCATGTACTCGAATACTTTAAAATCACTCATGTAAAATTCTCCCTTCGAAATAAAAGCGTTTACATTAGCATTATAACATAGTTATATCTTTTTTATTACCACTATCTAATCAAGTGAAATTTTTTATATTTAGATTTAAAAAAAGAGAACCATAGGGTCCTCTATATTGATGTTTTGCTAACCATTGTTAGACTTTGATCAGCTACATTTAAGTTGGGATAGATTGAATCTTTTATTTCAAGTAATTGTTCAAAAACATACTCTAATACATTCACAACAATACTATTCCCAGCTAATTTGTATAGAATATCTCGACTGAAAAACAGGGAGTTACCTCTAGTAGTAAAATTATTGTTCGTTAGAATTTCATAATCAATTTCATCAAAACCCATTAGTATGAAGCATTCACGTGGTGTTAAAAATCTAAATCTTGCTTTGTCATTATTTGGATTAAAGAATATGTTACCCGAATTAGGATGTCTATCTTGTTTAGTGGTTATAGTTTGAACTTTGTCTAAAATAACTCCATTTTCTTTCACAATTTGATAGTTTTCAGCCCATATTTTTGCTCTTGATTTTGTTGCATTTGGTTGTGATAATAGGGCTTCACTTAATTGATAGTTTTGATTATAATCGAGTCTTAAATACCAGTTTAGTGGAAGCGTGTTGATACTCAAGGATTTTATATAATCTAAACTGTTTAAGTCTTTTCTAGCCCAATAATCTGTTACCAAATTTTTTAATTCATAGTTATTACCAACATACACACTTAACATTATGAGTCTATTTCGATTTTGAGGGATACCAAAATTCAAAGCATTAAGCTTATATACTTTATTTATATATCCTAAGCTTTCTAATTTGTCTTTCCATTCATTAAAATTACCTTTATGTCTGCTTGCTTCTAGAGCAGTAACATTTTCTAGTAATAAAAATTTTGGTAAGGGTTCATTTTTGTCCCTCTTTTCCTCCAAAATTCTTTCAACTTCCCATAACAATCCACTTCTCGTATTCATGTTCTTATCTATTCCAAACTTGTAGCCATGGAAAGATCCAACATTTGAAAGATCTTGACAAGGAAATGAATACGTTAACAAATCTGTATCATTCGGTATATCAGAACCTTTTACTTCCTTAATGTTTACAAGATTATTGTTATTGATAATCGATTGATATATTGTCTTCAGTAGACTAATAGGTAGTGATTTTAAATAAACCTCATTAATAGGTGATATACCATCGGAACTAATAGTGTATTCTGACAAAATATCGACTACCTGTTCTTTTGTGAGTATTTGTACTTCATCACTAATAATTGGAGTATTATGTATAAAATTGTATGCGACAAAAGCATGAATATTCCACTCACAAGTTTTGGTTATATGAATTTTTTGTTGCTTTCTTTCAGCAACTCTATGAAGTGCTTTGGCCTGTGAACCAATTCCTGAAAACATTTCAACAATTTTCACTTGATTCATCTCCCTCTATACATGTATACTCTCGATACTTAATCATACCAGATTTAGAGTTTTTTTTCAAAGCATTTTTATGGACTAAACTAAAACTCCATTTTCCTCTAACCGTTTTCGTATCTTCATGGCTATTTTATAATGGATAGCCTCCGGAAATCTTTTAGGAATAGGTTTTGAAAGTTCGATAATGTAGTTTTTTATCATGTCTTCCTCAGATTTTGTTAGCAAAGATCGTCGAAGCCCTTCCCTAAGTAAACGCTGCCAATAATCTCCGTTTTCTGTTTTAGCTAGTTCGGCTACTTTAATTTCATCACTAATAGCTTCATTTTGCTTTATTTCTTTTTTATTACTTTGTAGTTCATTTTCGATTATGTCTTTAGAAATCAAATCTTTTAAAAATTTATCGCTTAATGTGTACTCTAATTTTCTCAAATGATTCCAAGTTTCTTCCTTCTTAGCATACTCAGTGACGATGATGCCTTTAGAATCATTCAAATACTCATTAACCCATTTAGCTACTTTGTTTACTTCCTCATTAAAAGAAGGGTATAATTGTTGTTCCCGCCAAATTCGATTGAAATCAATACAATATCCTTTTGGTATAGAACTTATTATCTTTGAAATTGTATATGGAACAATATTTAGTTTTATACCCCCAGCATTATACCAACTAGCTTTACTAACAATTATGTCTACAGTTCTAAATAGGATTGTATAAACTATTGCATTCTTATAATAGCGATCATTGAAAACAGTTTTATCGGTTTTATACAAATAATCTATCTTTAATGCAAACTCATTCATATTCTTCGCTCTACCTTTACTTACTAGGTCAGGTCGCAAGTATTCAGCTGCCATAATATATTTTGCTAGTTCTTCTTTTAATATGACTTGATTCTTAGGGTTTTTCTTATAATATGTATCTATTTCAGACTTTTTGGTCAAATTAAATATAGATTGTTGATATTTACCTCTTGAGCGTTCATAGTACCAATATGTCCCATGATTTTCACCAACTTTTGCTGGTGCAATAATTTTTCGAGATAATTTTTCAAAATCACGATGAAATGGATGATTTGAGAATAAGTCAGCATCCGTAACTTTGTTTTGGCTATTCGCAAATCGTGAAATATTTTGTACCATATCATCATATTCATCACTTTTAATAATAGTGAGTTTCATTGGAACGAATACCATATCAAGAGATGCTTTATCTTTTTTAATTGCTGAAGTTAATGAAGCCGTTGTTTGCCCACCATTTATTATTTGAAGATCCTCAATACCAATGATTTTTGATCCATCACTTGAAAACTTAATGTCTTTAGCAGTGCATGCAATACCATTATTATATGTGAAAAATTTACCAGGATCTCTAATAATAGTGTTTCTTATACCTTTGTTAACTTTACCTTTAGCACTTAAAAATGCTCTTACGTTTCCTTCTAATAGTCGCGATCCATGCTCCCAATAAATATCACTTAAAAATTTACCTGGAAGTATTGACAAATAGGCGTCGTAATCAAAATTCGATCCGAATTCAGCCATAAGAAAAGGTAGTCCTTCATTATTATTGAAGCGTGGTACATCAATAAAGATAGCTTCTTTGTCTTGTCCTGAACTAATAACATCAAATATTCTATCAATATCCCACACATTTAATTCCACTTGACGACCTCTATAATCATCAAGTTTTTTATTAACGTATTTTGAACCAAGTTTTCTGTTTGTAACAATAAAAAGCTTGATTTTGTCTATACAATCATCATTTTCTAAATCAACGAAGTCTTTCTCAAATCTTTTTTTTAGATCAAGTGATAATTGATTAATATCTGAAGACGCATCTATGTAAGAACGAATATTTCCATCCACAGCTTCTCTAATATAATTTAACATCCAATTTGCTTTATCGTTAACCTCTTGGGTATTCATCGGTGATGCGTTAATGTCATCTATATACTCATTTGATAAGAGGACAAAAGATTTATCAATTTCATCAAAGCCATAAAGATCAAACTTTGCTGTTCTATTTTTGGATAAAACCTTATAAAACGAAAAAATAGTTGGATTAAAAATATATTCCATACTTTGCATTTTTTCTGACATCGTTTCTAGAAATATGGTGCTTGGTAATTGACCTTTAATTATAGATTCGTTTCTAATATCTTCTATGAACTCGGTCTTGAATTGTTCTAAATTCATTATCTAACATCCTCTTTAAATTCTTCGATCATATTAAGTAAGATCTCATACTTTACACCTGTAATTGCAGGCGATATTTTTATTTTTGTTAATTTGGGAAACTCATTATCCACTAAATAACTTCCCATATCAACCAAATCAAAGACATAATTATCATACTCATCATCAAAATAATACCCGGCATCAATAAGTTTTAAAAGAAAATCATTTTTAGAATGCTCAAATTCGATTTTTGATTTAATAGACTCGATCAATGACTTTATTGTAACACCTGAAGCCTTTGGACTCATTTTCTCTAGATTATAAACAATTAAAAAACCCATTGCATTACCATCAAGTTGCTCTAATGATGATATAGTAACTGTTGATTTTGTGGAGGTTTTGATTTCATACCAAAAGTCTTCAAAATAAAAATCTTTTTTTGTTGGTTCTGATCCAGTCCAACCTAAAATGGCATCTTGTGAGCCATATTTTGAGATCAAGAAGTCGTTTAAAAATAACAACTCACCGATTAAACCTTTTATCTCATGTTCTGTCAAGAAAGTTCTAGAATTACTACCAAAAGTTCTCCACTTTTCATAACGATTGACTAAAAAAATATATCCTTGTTCTTCACTTGTATTAGCACTTGATTCAATTAGATCATTGCAAAATAAGTAAAAAAGATCAGAATATTGAATGTCGAGCAATGAGAAGTTTAAAATAGTTTTATCATTGTATTGAAGGTGTTTAACTTCAATAATCCGTGAACTTTTGATTTTTTTATAATCAAATTGTCCAATAAAACGGATTGATTTTTGACCATTATCATTTAGTCCAAGTAATAGATCCAAAGGATGTTTATCATCAACTCTTTGATAATATGATGGCTTATTTAAACTTTTAAATTTTTCCTTAGAATCATAATTAGTCATTGTCTTCTTTATCCTTTTCTTGCATCAAGTTCCACCATTTAGTTCTGTCGTTGATATAGTAGACAGTTTTTGTATTTTTAGACTTAGAAGTATTAGCTGGTATACCTATCCCAATCCCAATCGGTACGAGATTATTGTCTGATAAAAAATCTGAGTAATTGTTAATTTTAGTCATCTCATCAATATCATAAATATCTTCAGCTTTTTTTAATCTAAGTCCATAAATCATCAACAAAGGATTTCGACCTTCAATCATAAAACTTTTAGCTGAAACATCCCCTTCTAAATGGATTCGCTTCACTGTATCGTCGTCTAGTAAAATTTTAGTATCTTCTTTGGCACCTAATCTATAATGTACGGCATTAACGCGAATAGTATTTTCATCCAAAAAGTCATATTTTCTTTCAGCAAGTTTATAAACTAATTCATTAAAATAGTTGTTTTCGTTTCTACCATTAATCACAGCAACATCAAATTTTTTATAGTTTTCTTCTCGAAGAATTTTTAGGATAGAATCCTTTTCAAAATATCTAATTCTATTGGCATCATGGATATTTAATTTTGATAAATAGTCTAGTACCAGTGACGTATCTACATTTTTGGCTACAATGCTTTTATCTACGAGCAATGCGTCTATTTTGCTTAAAAATTTCTCTGTAAGTGAATAGTTGGTTTCAATATCTATTTTCTTAGAACTGATAAATGGGGTTTCTAAAACTTTACCATAAAGATCGTCAACCTGAATATATTTTTTGGATGACCTCATTTTATTACTAGAAGTAATTCCCATTTCCTCACTTTCATTTCTAACACGAATACCAAATTCATAAGGAGTTTTTTCTTGTTCAATCATCTTCCTAAAATCGCTTTTAAGTTCAACAATTGATGTTGTAATTTCTGTGAAGTATTTTACAGTAGTTTCTAACATCCATACACGGCACAGATCTTCGAAGTTTTTTGGTTTTGTTCGATAACCAAACCACCTTCCCATTTGCATTAAAACATCAAATGTTTGTGTATTTCGATATAAATAACTAATTGTTAATCCTTCAAGAGTAATCCCTCTACTCAAGGTAAGTCCACCGATTACGATAACCCTAAGGCCTTTATCCTTATTTTTTTCATAGTCTAACATTCCTTTTTTATCTTTTGAGGTGATTTTGACTACTTGAATGTCTTTTGTCGATTCAAAAATTATGTTGAATACTTCTTCCCAAGTGAACTCATTTCCATACTGTTTGTTATAAACTTCATATAATTCTTTTATATAACTATTCTTCAAATATTCATTCATACTAAGATTAAAAGAGTAGCGTATGGCATTCAATGTTTTTTCCAACTTATTAGATACAAGAATAGAAATTTGTTCATGAACCTTAACGAATCTCGACACATTAATAAGCATTGAACGATGAGAATTCTTCACATCTTGCTCACGCAGGTCACGTATTGCATTAACTAATAAAAATGCATTAATGGCTTCATGTAATGAATTGAATAATTCGTTTCCGTACCAGTCACTCTTGTGCTTAACAGGAAAATGTTCATTATAATCTTTAATTAATTGGATAGTATTATGTGGTTTATTGATGAACATTTTTTCAGCACCAAAATAACTACTTGGAGAGCTCAAACTAAATATAAAATCTTTTGGAAAGAGATCCTCTTTATACATGTCTGATTGACTTTCCGGGTCAATGAAGACGTTTGCAAAAGGGGTTGCTGTGAAACCTACGTAATTAGATTTGGTAAAGAGGTCAATTAACAATCTAATTTCAGCATTTATTTTAGTTGGATCATATCCTACACTATTAGTGTTAACCGATGCATTATCGGCTTCATCATCAATTATAAGTAATGAAGTATCAATTTTCTTTTTTGGTGGCTTTAGATTAATTCTTTGAATACTTTCGCGGATTTTTTTTAAAGTAGTAGGATTTTTCTTAGTGATAAAAATAAACGGCTCGGTAGAACTCAAAAATTGTACCATTGTATTTTCTCCTGAAATTCCAGTAAAATCATTACTTCTTGATGTCGGAGATTTAGGAATCATTCCACTTTGTATTTTCCCAACCCCAACCCAATCTCTACTATCAACATCGTAGCCAATAAAACCTTCTTCGACTCTTATTTGAGTTTGCTTTCTCAAAGATTCAATAATCCCAGTCAACAAAATTATTACTTTATACCCAGCATCTGCTGCTTTAGATATTAACCCGATGTAATTTGAAGTTTTACCGGATTGGACATCACCCATAATTAATCCTTTTCGTGAAAAACTTTCTTCAGCCCTCGGATCGCCAAGTAAATCAACCATTTTATCAATAGACTTAACTTCAAAATCGTATAATACATTAGGTGACCAACCATCATTTCTTAAGTAATTGCGATACCTATCCCAAAAAAAGGATGGGTATTGATCCTTTTTACTTGAATACCAATTACGTTCATGTTCATAATTTCCTAATAGAACAGGACTATCTGGAATATAAATTTGAAATTCTGCATCAATTACTTTTTTTATTGTAGCAATCTCTTCTATAGACAACGCTTGATTTAAAAAAGGTTTAATTCTTTCCATAATCAATTTAAAGGTGTCTTCATTATAATTTTCAAAATTGTGGTTTGCTAGTCCATAATCATATAAACTACGAAAAACATCTACTGTATTTTTTATCGATTTCTCATCCATTAGTTTTCTCCATTAATAATTCTCTTATGTTTGTGGATAAAAAAGGTTCTATAGAACAAATCGTATCTATAATCTGATTTTTTGTAAGGTTTTTTGTTTTTAGTAACTCGTTATATATCTCTAATGCTTGTGATACAATAATGTCCTTGTTATCATCTGCAATTGGATTTATATCTTTTTTGTCTGATACTGAATTGTAAATATCTTTATAGGGAAGTGAAAACTGTATTAATTGAAATAATCTATCTACTAACGTTAATTCTTTTTCATCAAATTTTGAAATTATTCGACTAACAATTTCAGATTCTCTATTAATTTGATAAAAAACTTTGTTATCTCTATCCACAGTTTTCACCCAAATGGATCCGTCTTTTACTTGAATTGATCCTTTATAATCATGTAGTTTCTTGGACTTTGTTACAGCATCAGAAACTTCTCCTCTTAGCTGTTCTAATAACGCTCCTGGAATAACAGCTTTTTGCTTTTTGATATCTATGGACCACATATCGTCAAGGGTGTTCGGAATATCGACTCGTATCCTTGCATTACGTGATAATTCAGCTTTAGGCTTTATCTTAAACCAAGTTCCATGTATCATTAATCGCTTATTACGATATATATAAAAACCTTGATTATCTATACTATCACCGTAGACTAACTTTTCGAGTTCTTCACTAGATAAATCTTTATAGTAAGGTAAAATACAAACTTGCATTTTGACTGTTTCATCTTTACCATCTTTGTTTTTTGTACTAATTTCTTGTTCAGGTTTAACCGTTGTTTTCGGGTGATCTAATAAGAATGGGTCATATTCTATTATTTGCAATCCATTAAGAGTAATGGATAACCCCTCTTTAATAAAACGATGAAAAACCAATGCTATATGTTTTTCAGTTTCACGAACTTTTCGAGTAAAAACATCATGAACACTAGAAAAAATCGTAACATCTTTAACTAATGTATCAAAATTATTCCATAAAACTAATGTGAAGCTGTCTAAATTAAGATGATTATCAATATTCGGTAACTCATCTATTTTTTCTTTCGACAATTGATACATTTCCCATCCACTAGTTTCAGTGAGCAGATCAATATCCCAAAAGAAACCAGTAATATCATCATTCTTCTTTGATACTACTGTTATTTTCTTACATTGAGATATTGAAGCTGTTTTGAGTCCTAAACCAAATCGACCTAAATCGGATTCACTTCTTTGACTATTTTTTACGGAACCAAATCTCATCGCTTCAATAATTTCATCTCTACTCATTCCCCAACCATTATCATATATGGCAAGATAAATTTCTTCATCATCACCAATTGGAAATAGGATATCTATTTTTGTTGCGTTAGCAGATATCGAATTATCAATTATGTCTGAAACAGCCGAATCGAAATCATAGCCAATAGATCTCATCGATGTAATCAAAGTAGCTGCATTCGGAATATTCTCAATCTTAATCATTCATAAACCTCCCAATTTATAAAAATTAAACTGAATTAGCATAATAATAAATACATTTTGTTATTTTTTCTCAAACAAATTAAAAACAAAATTGTTAAATGTTAGTTTATAGTGTTCTTCCTCGAGTGAAGTCGGTAATACAACTACACAAGAAAGGTTTTGTTTTGAGTTTGATGCGATGGTTACCTTGTTTTCAAATATGCGACAATTCACTGGATAACCCACATCATTGGATAATCTCGTAATGAATAAATCTTCTAATACAATGGATTTTGATTCATCTGTGGTGTTTTCAATAGATATTCTAAAGGTTAGGTTTGCTTCAAGTTCAAAGAAACTGTCCACTAAGTAGATAAGACCTTCTCTTTCAATCTTTAAATCATTAGAATATCTTACGATGGTATCGCTTTGTTTACACCCACTTAATAACATCAACATTAAAAAGAAAATTATATATATTTTTTTCATAGGGTTAACCTCATCATTGATTTAATTATATCATTAGTGAAAGAAAAAACCGTAAGAATTTTACGGTTTTATGTACGAGAAGCCTTGATTTTGTAGTAAGACGATTTGATAAACACCACTCTTTATGATTTCAGTCCCTGGTATTACATCTTTAATATCGAGATTTCTCATCTTAATCGAGTTTTCACATAAGTAATATTTGACGTTTGGTTCAAGTTTAACGGTGGATTTCACGAAGAGTTCAACCGCTTCTGAATTGATCACTACCGCAACCTCAATATCGCCTGCAACCTGGATGAGATTTTTAACATTCATCATTAATAATGGCCATTTGTGTCTTTCATCAATATGGAATAATGCTTTCATAGTGTCTCCTATTTATAGTTATTGGGTAGTAAGTGTGCATCAATCATTCTTCTGAAATCCCAGTTTAAATGTGATTCACGGTCGATTTTATAACTCCAGAAATAAAAGCCGTAAGCTTGGTTATATACGTATAATTGCGTATCAGCTAAGAGTCTGACAAAGATATCATGGGAGAATGCGTCTTTGAAATCCATTTTGGATTCCCTAAGACCTAAGGACCATTCACCAATGATGACTCTCACAAATGTTTGGATCTTTTGGATCATTTGGTTTCGCTCTTCTAACACTACTTTAAGGTGATTAAGTTCGCCGCCATTAATGATTCTATCATCAAAACAGTGGTATAAATGTAAATCAAAAGCAACATTTTCTTTACCCTTAAAGAAGGTTCCCCAAACGTCTAGTTTAGGTCTAAAAGCATCATGAAAAACAATAAGCTTATTTGTGATTTTTCTAATGGCTTGATAGCTTCTTTGATAGAAATCAAGGATGATGTCGATATCGATTGAACTGTGTGGTTCATTCAATACTTCAATGCCTAAAAAGGCTTCATCTTGATGATAGAGTGTTGTTAATGATTTTAAGACTTCAATCGTTTGATCGATATTTTTAGGATCTTTTGGCCAATCGATGACACCTGTAATACCGCCATTGTCAAATCCATTTTGACAACCTGGAGCGGTATGTAAATCTAACAATATTTTAATGCCGTATTTTCTTGCGTAAGCAAAGGCTCGATCGATGTGTTCTTTACTACGGTGATACGTTTTAGTTCCTAAAAACCACCAAGGTACTGGTAACCTGACCTGTGTCACGTGAATCGATTTTAGATATTGAAAATCCGCTTCTGTGATGAAGGTTTGATAATGGTTTTCTAATGCTTCATGTGGGTTTTTATGGTGTTGCATAAAGTGGGTTTCATCAGGACCGGTGAGTCCTTCAAATAACGATGGTCTCATCCACGATTCTAACACAAACCAACCACCTAAATTAACCCCTTTGATTTCTGCCATAATATCACTCTCCTTAGGTATTATAACATGATAGATTGTTTTGAAACATCATCTCGCAATTATGACTTCGATTGCATAATCTCGTCATATAACTTTTGATAATCTATATTCAAAAATGGTTTATGATGCTGGATTGAATCGATATATAAACTATTGAACTTTACAGTAAAGGGATGTGTTGGTTCTGTGCTTCGTTTTAAGGCTACATATAAAATAATCATGCGTAGTCTAAAGAATAGTTCAATGTGAGTAAAATCCACTTTAGTTAAGGTATGTTCTTTAAAGTAACCCTTCATCAGATGCGTAATAAAGTCTTTCGCAAGCTTCTCTTTTTCAGGATTAAAGAATAAGGAATAAAAGATGGCGATGGCGATATCACTTAAAAAATAGTGATAGCTGGCATCATCAAAATCAAATACGGTGAGGGTTTGGTCTTGATTCACTAAGAAGTTTGACCTGTGAATATCTGTATGGATTAAACCGTAGTTATCACTAGATTGTTGGATGGATGAGATATCTCTAATGACTAGTTCAAGTTCATGTTTAATATATGCATCCTGTTCGTCTAAATATTTATCGACTTCTAAGATGAGAGGGTCATCAAACCATGTAAAGCGTGGTTCAATTGAATAGGTACGCTTGTAGTTTTTCGTAATCGCGTGAAATTTCCCAATCGTTTGACCATAATTTTCTTGTAAGTGGGTATTGGTTAATAAATCCTTTGGGGTTTCTCCTATCGCCTTTTCAGTGGCGGATAGCGTAAAATAACCCTCGTCGAGTGGATATCGGTGGGTGTAATTACCATAACGGTTTAGAATTACTTTTGAGACAGCCCCACCGTGCTTAGATAGGTAATCGACAAAGTCAAATTCAGAATCGATTTGATCTTTGGTTCGGTGCGAACTGTGCGTAATTTTTAATATATAAGGTTTATGTTCATAAGTATACTCATAGACAAAGGATTCAAACCCACCCAACAGTTTGAGTGAGTTTGGATCCATTGGGTAGAGTGTTTTCGCAACCTCTAAGATGTCATCTTTAAATAAAGCTTTGATTTTTGGTTCCATGTAGTCTCCTTATAAAAAATATCCCAGGCGGGATATTTTACTATTTATTTGGTTCCCATTTACAACGGATTTTAGACACGATTTTTTCTTCTTTTTTAAGTGCCTTCATCGCCTTGTCAACGACTTTAGGATCTAGTCCTGATTTCGCTTCAATCTCTTTTTGAGATAAAGGGATACCAGCGTCTTCTAAGACTTGTAGTACTTTGTTTGTATCGTCCATGTGTGTTATCCTTTCTTTATTTCTTTCGCAAACTTCTTGAAAAGTTCAACGTTTAATAACAGTAATAATGGGATGGCATAAACTGAAACCGCGAGAACCGTTTCAAAATACGCATTCAAGGCTTCAAGCTTAGCTGGAAAATAATTACCATGAATCCATAGGTAATGGATGTTGTATCTAGGAAGAACCGTGACACCTTCATACTCCATAGTAAAGAAGGCTGTGGTAAACCATATAAAGTAGATGATACATAAGGTTAACGCAATCGGATTAGGTTTGACCTTAAAGGTAAATATCCCATAAAGGATATTGAATAGAATCATGGTGAGTAGGAACAAAACAATTCCGGATGCGCCTTCATATTGCATAAAACCGATGACCAATTGAAGATAAATAAGTGACGTTACCGTGTAAACAGCTAGATAAATCCATTTTTCATAACGTTTCATATTGAGATACCTCCACACCTTTATTATACAAAAAAACGTTTAGATTGTTCAGTCTAAACGTCAAATAAGTCATATTCTTTTTTATCTTTTTGTTTTTTGTCTTGATACATCTTCATATCGGCTTCATGGATAACTTTTTTCAAATCACTATTGTGGTTGAGTTTCGCTATCCCAAAGGATATCGAAATCACATAAGGCAATGCTTCACTAGATTTGATGATATCATTGTTCAATCGTTTGGAAATTTTTTCGGCCAATTCAATGTCACAATCCTCTAAAATAAGGATGAACTCGTCGCCACCAAATCGGAAGAATAAGTCGTTTGAACGTAAGGATTCACGTATTAATTTGGAGATGTTTTGTAATACGGTATCTCCGGCTAAATGCCCATAGGTATCGTTGATGGACTTCAAGTTATCAAAGTCAATCATGACTAGGCTCGCAATCCAATCGTGTCCATAACGGTTAGGGAATGAATGAACATAGCGATCAAAGTAACTTCTTGAAAACGCACTGGTGAGTGAATCGATATCCGCTATTTGGGTGATTTCATCTTTGAGTGTATTGGTTTCTTTAACAATTGAATCTGCTTTCTTATACACGGTTGTGTTGAAGATAGCGAAGGCAATTAACGTAATCACCATTAAGCCAAAAATACTGTATCTGACCACTGAGTTTGTATTGCCATATAGCAAGTTGTTATCCATCGAAATGACATAAAATATTTGGTTGCCTGCAAAAGCACCTACATAATCCACATGGTCATTATGGATATAAATGACGTAATCGTCGATTTCTAGACGTTTGGATTCAGCGTAAACGGATTGAATTTCAGAATCATTTTTGTACAATTCTAACGTTAAAGAATTGTTTTCTGATATGACAGGGGTCAAATCAAAATAAATAAGGACATACCCAATGTTCGTGAAATTCATCGTCACAGGGTAGGTTACTCTAAGCACGTTCATCGTTTCGAGTGGTATGAGTTCGTGGTCATAAAAATCATAGATGATGTCTGCATACGTATAGGTTTCCACAGGGGTACCATAACTCGATAATTTTAAGTCATTCGCACCAATTTCAGCGTAAACTAAGTGATCATATAACGCCATATTGGTAGGAAAGGCATCAACAAAATAAGCAGTGACTTCTGCTTGGGTTAATCGGCCTTCCCAATACGCTTTTAAAGTGTTTTTCGTATCATAGTCTTGCGCAATTCGACTCGCTTCATCGAGTGAACTGCTGATAAACGATTGAACTGAATTACGGTAGATATCGGCTGCCGTAATAAAGTTTTTTCTTTTTTCATTTTCAATGGTGTTTGAAAGTGGGCTATAGATACCAAAAATCGTAACTAAGGAAAGGATACTGATAAAGGCAATCAAAAATATTTTGATTCGTTTTAACAGACTATCCATGGGGAAATCTCCTACTCGAATATTTTTACAAATACCTCGACGATATCTGGGTCAAACTGGGTTCCTGCATTTTTTTGAATTTCAATCATGGCTTCTTCGTGTGATTTTTTTGGTCTATAAGGTCTGTCTTGGGTTATCGCATCATACGCATCTATGATGGAAACAATACGAGCGATGAGTGGGATATCACGACCACTGACCCTATTTGGGTAACCTTTACCATCAAAGCGTTCATGGTGGTTTAAAATCCCTTCCGCAATCGGTTTTAAATCGACGGAAGCCACCGCGATTTGATAACCGATGACTGGGTGTTTCTTCATGACTTCCCATTCATCATCGGAGAGTGGACCAGGTTTATTGATTATATGGAATGGTACGCCTATCTTACCGATGTCATGTAACATTGCTAAAAGGTATAAATCATCCATCACGTATTGTTTTAAGCCGAGTTTCGCGCCAACTTTCAACGAGATTTCACCCATACGTTCCATGTGTTCTTGAGTCTCTTGTGAGTTCGCAATCATGGTTGCTTTTATTGAGGTGAGGGAATCGCGGTTTGAACGGCTGTGGGCGAGTAATTTTCGACGATGCATGAAGTCTTCAGCACTTCTCACAATATCTCTAATAGCCGTATCATGATCAAGTTTGGTTTCAAATCCACAGGACACCGATAATTGAAATTGTAAGCCGTTTTTATCTTGATAGACGAATGCCTTAGTTTTCTCTTGAATTTCAATCATGATATCATAGGTAATTTGGCTAGTGGCTTGTTTTAAGATGATTGAAAATTCATCCCCACCAGTTCTCGCTACGATACAATCCTGCTTTTCATAACTTCTTAGAATGCTTGAAAAATCGAGGATGGCTTGATCTCCGATAGGGCGACCTAAGGTGTCGTTAATCATTTTCATATTATCAATATTAGCGATTAAGATACCAAACGGATAGGCCTCGCTTTGGTCTAAAGATTCTAAGGATTCATCAAAATAAAGTCGATTTTTTAAACCGGTAAGTTGATCATGGTACATCATATGCTCGATTTCTAAATCGCGTTCACGACGTTTATTTAAATCGATGATGATGCCTTCTAAAGCCACTGCTTTACCCGTTTCATCATAGACCGGTTTACCTTGTTCATAAACCCACTTGTTCTTACCTTCTTTGGTAATAATCATATATTCTTTTTCAAAGTTGGATTTTACTTTAATAACATGATTCCAAGTTTCAAATAACATTTTTCGATAGTTTGGATGAATGATGTCATTGAAAGCGATCTTTTGATTCAATAAAACGTCATTGACGTCATACCCTGTTAGATTTTTAACGCCTTCACTGACATATTCCATCGTCCAATTTTCATCAATCTTACAACGATAGATCATCCCAGGTAGGTGGTCAACCATGATTTGTTTCGTATGTTCAGCGAGTTGTAAATCGCGTTTTAACTCTTGAAGTTGTGAGATATCTTGGAACGATAAGACATATTCGATGTCCGAAGCTCTTCCAACCTTGGTGAGGATGGATATCGAAACATCAATCCGAGAGCCGTCTTTCTTTTTAAATTTAGTAATTCGGTTATAAAATGGTAGTAATTTAATGGAAGAGATGAAACGCTGTTTCATCGAATCAGATTCGTCTTGATATACAACCTCAAAGATGTCTTTTCCCAATAATGACAAATCATTATCATGGCCTAAAATATGATTCGCACTCTGATTGATATGGGTGATGGTAAAGGTCTTAGAGACAACGATAATCCCTTCTGCAATCGCGTTTAAAATCAAGTTTTGTTCCAACTTGGATTGCTCATACGCTTGTTTATAGGAGTCGTATAAATCCATCAGCGCGACAAAATCGGTGTCACTGATTCTAAAGGCACGAACAAAATAGGTCTTTCTAAGCAGTGCTGAATACTGTATAAACTCGATGGTTTCATCGGTTTGAAATACTTTCTCATAGGATTCAATCCAAGCATTCAAAAAATGGTTGTTCTCTGAACTCAATATAGATATATTTTTCCCGATGAGTTGGTCTCTGGTTGCGTTCATTTGATTGAGATACGCTTGATTCGCATTCACGATGACAAAATCGATGGCTTTTTGATGTTCATCGAAGATCATTCGATTGTGAACCACACCTAAACTAGACTCTTTCAAGAGCCTCTCATAAACATTAATATTCACTTAAATTTCCCCGATTTCTAAGTCCTAACAAGCACTATTATAAGGGAAATTCAACATTTTTACAACAATTCCTATGATATTTATCATAATCGTCCTTTTTAGCGTTTTTTTTGTTACAATAGAATCGCGAGGTTTTACATATGAAATCAATCTTTTGTCCGCATTGTGGACTTTTATTACAACCAAAATTAATTGGTGATGAGGGCTTAGTTCCCTACTGTGAATCGTGTTCAAAACCAATTTTTGAACACAGCCCTGTATGCATTCTTACGATGGTTATCAATGAATACAATGAGGTTGCGTTACTCAAACAAAACTATGTTTCTAAAACCCATTTGGTCTTTGTTGCAGGGTATTATAAACCGGGTGAATCGGCTGAGAATACAGTGAAACGCGAAGTATTCGAAGAGATTGGTCAAACGGTGAATGAACTAAAGTATTTGTTTTCGTTCTACCATGAACGCTTGGATACCCTCTTTTTATGTTACATTTCTAAGGTCAAAAAAGCCCCATTTGTATTATCTTCTGAAGTCGATGATGTCGCTTGGCACCCACTGCCAATTGATGCATCGTTACTTAATCCTAGTGGGGTTGCCTATCAAATTTATATGAGGTATTTAGATGAGACTCGATAAATATTTAGCCCACGCCGGGTATGGTACACGCAGTGAAGTCAAACGGATCATTTCTAAAGGGCTCGTTGAAGTGAATGGCATCATCATCAAAAAGGATGACCAAAAAATCAATGAAGAAACCGATGAAATCATCGTGGCTGGTGAGGTGTCTTCTTATACCAAACACGTGTATTTGATGTTGCATAAACCTGCTGGGGTTATTTCTTCAAACTATGACCCTGTGCATAAAACGACCAAAGATTTAATCAAAGGGTATGAACACTATCAGACATTCCCAGTGGGTCGTTTAGACCTAGACACTGAGGGGTTGCTCATCATCACCAACGATGGGTTATTAGCCCATCAGTTGTTATCACCAAGATACCATGTGGATAAAACCTATTATGTTGAATTCACTGGGCAATATCAATCGATATATACCGCCTTATTTGAAACGGGTGTGACCTTAGAAGATGGTTATCTCTGTATGCCATCGCGAATTGAACTGTTGGGTCCCAATCAAGCAAAGCTAACGATTAAGGAAGGAAAATACCATCAAGTCAAGCGAATGTTTATGGTTTTAGGCATGGAAGTTACTTACCTAAAACGCATTTCTTTCGGACCTCTTTCATTGGATGAAAACCTCAAAAAGGGGACGTTTAGAACACTCTCTGAAACTGAAATTGAAGCCCTCAAAAAAGTGGTTTCATAACGTGTTTTTTTGTATCAATTTCAAACGGGATATGATAGAATTATTGCGGTGGTGATACTATGTGGAATGACATCCTTAACTTGTTAACGGTAACCCCGTTTTATGAACTCTTATTTATCTTTTTAGCCAAAATTGTAGAAGTCTCGATTGGTACGATGCGAATCATTTTAATCTCAAAAGGGTATCGCAAAATTGGTACTGGTCTCGCGATTGTTGAAATCTTCTTATGGGTCTTTATCGCAAGTTCTGTCATCAATGGCATTACAGAATCACCAATGAAAGGTGTAGCCTATAGCTTCGGATTCGCAGCTGGGGTGTATGCTGGGTCTTTAATTGAACAAAAACTAGCCTTTGGTAAAGTCTTGATTCAAGCCATTACCTCTAAGGAATTTTCTTTCCATATGGCCAAACACTTACGTGATGCAGGCTTTGGTGTAACAACCTTAGAAGCGATGGGTAAAGACGATGAGAAAACCGTATTGATGATCTACGCAAACCG
>CAZXLG010000020.1:0-21423 GCA_964641335.1 uncultured Paracholeplasma sp. | reverse complement strand
ATCCCACTACCTAAAGAGGAAGGGGAATTCTTGATATGGTTGTTAAACCAAAAAAAAGCGTAGATATCCATATCCACGCTCATTTTTAGACTTTTTGTTTTTCTTTTATCCATTCAGGTAATTTTTCTTCTAAGGTTTTAAACCCAATCTTCATATCACAAATCTTGATTTTCTTTGATTTATCACACTTTTTATAACTGAGTTTTAATTGTTTATTCTCCTCATCGGCCTCGATGACAATCACTTTAACTTGATCACCGGTCATGGCGAATTGGCTGATATCCCGAACAAATTTATCCGAAATTTCGGAAATATGAATTAACCCTGTATACTCATCGATTTTTACAAACACACCATAGGGTGCGATGCCTGTAACTACAACATCAATGATGTCGCCTTTTTGATACATAAGACCACCCCGTTTGTTTTATTATATCATGGCTTTTTTATCCTGAAAACCAAAAAGAAAAAGAGGTTGCCCTCTTAATAGTTTGCTAAATAGATACCTAACCCAGCTTTACCGACGTGAACAGCGATGACCGCAGAGATTTTCCCACTCACTTGAACAGACACATTATCGAATTTCGATTTGATGATATCGACAAATTGATGGGCAACATCGGCAGTGGTGGTATAAGACACTCTGACCACAGTGCGTGCTTTCAAGGAAAGCTTACCAACCTCGGTGGTGAGATAGTTTAATACACCTTCTGTACTTCTAACTTTATGTTCAACCTCAAGTTTACCTTGATCAAAACGTAAAATCGGTTTAATCTTTAAAAGATTCCCAATCATGCCTTGAATTTTAGATAATCGGCCACTCTTGACGACGATATTTAAGTCATCTACTGTGAAGATTAATGAACCGTGACTACGGTCGAATTGATACGCTTCTAATACTGCTTCGAGTGAGTCTTTTTCTTCACAATGTGTTACTAATCTTTCAGCTAAGTATTCTGCGCCACAAATGGCTGAATAAGTATCAAAAACGTGTACTTTGTCTTTTTGATCTACCATATCTTTGGCAAGTAAAGCACTATTAAAAGTGCCACTCAATGACTGACTAACGGTTAAACAAATGACCTCTTCATAGCCATCATCGAATAACGATTGATAGGCATTCATAAAGCGATTAGGTGCTGGTTGTGAGGTTGACACTTTTTTATTTTGATCGATGAACGCGAAAATTTGATCATTGGTTAATTCACCATCGCGGTAGGTATCTTGTCCAACGATGACATCTAAATAAACAACGCGAATATCTTTTTCGATCACAAAGTCTTGTTTAAGGTTGAAGGTTGAGTCTACCACAATGCCAATTTTATTCTTATTCATGCTTATCCCCCGATATAATAGCCTAAGATTGAAATAAGTATGCCTAAAATAACCCCCGCAAACACTTCTTTTGGAAAATGTCCGAGTGGTTCTTTTAATGCTCTACCCTTGTTGATGTGCTCTGTTTCTAAACCCAATTTTTCTGAGATGTCATTAAGCATCATTGCGTGTTTGGATGCTTCTAAACGAATACCCATAGAGTCATGTATGACGACTAAAGCCAGTGTTAATGAAATGGCGAAATAAAGTCCTACGCCTTCATAAAGATAAATACTCGCAGTCAATGAAGTCACCAGTGCGCTGTGAGAAGAAGGCATCCCACCCGTAGAGATTAATGCTTTAGGGTAGAGTGACTTTTCTTTGATGCTAAAGGTAATAAACTTCAAAAATTGAGCTGCGAGTAGAGCAATGATTGAGTGATTAATAATTTGTTGTGCGGTATTCATCCTGTATCCTCCTAGACGGTGATAACAGCAATGACTCCTGGTACGTTTTCTAATAACATCGTTTCAATTCCTTGTCTCAATGTTACGTCGATGAGGCCACAGCCATCGCATGCACCTAACATTTTAACATAAACTATGCCGTCTTCAACAGAGACAATTTCGATATCGCCACCATCTCGGTGTAAATATGGTCTAACACGTTCAATCAGATCGTGTACTAATTTGGTCGTTTCATCCATGATAAAATTCCCCCTTGCGTGAATAGTATATGCTATAAGCATGTCTATTTCAAATGTTATGATAAGTCTTCTATTTAACGCGTTTTAAAATAAAATACCCGCATTGGTAGTTACAAGACTCATTCAAATAATCTGGAATGTATTTAAAGTAATTCTTATCTTTTGGATCTGCTACAAAGCCTTTAAGTCTTAAAAGTTCGGATGCGACATCGCCAACGATGTAATCAAAACGGTCAAATGTATCCACATAACGTGCATTGAACTTCGAAATATCGAAGGCATCTTTGGTATTGTGAATGAGTTCAAAATTACCAAATTGTGTTTCTATAAGCATGGGTTTATTCTCCTTTTATGAGTAGTATGGTTGCACTAGCGGCCATCGCTTTAAGGTTACCGATCGAGTCCAATTTTTCGTTGGTAGCCGCTTTAATATTGATGTTTTCTAATGCTGTATTTAATAAGTCAGAAATCGACTTCTTAATTTCTTTAATAAATGGCGCTAATTTGGGCTTTTCCGCAAATATCGTGCAATCCAAATTAGATACTTTATAGCCTTGTTTTTTCATCATTTGGACCACTTCATTAACGATGATTTTTGAATTCAAATCTTTAAATCTTTGGTCGGTATCTGGGAAGAATGTTCCTAAGTCTCCAAGGCCTAATGCACCTAAGATCGACTCTGCAACAGCGTGTAATAATACATCCGCATCACTGTGGCCTAATAGCCCTAATTCGAAAGGAATTTCGATACCTCCCAAAATGAGTTTACGGTCTGGAACAAGTTGATGAATATCATAGCTATGTCCAATTTTATACATGGTGTGTTCGACCTCTTTTTCGAATAATTCAATGTCTTTTTGATAGGTTATTTTCGCATTATTTTGTTCATGTAAAATCAAACCTACTTCACTCGAGTATTGACTTTGATATTGTGAAACGTCATCTGTAGCATTTGGTAAGATTTTAACATAAGCTTTTTTAATCTTTTCGGTATTAAATGCTTGAGGTGTTTCAGCTTCATACAGCATACGACGATCTAATATCTGTAAATCAGTGTCTTTCATATAAACTGTATTCGTTACACGTTTTGATAATACACAAGCTGGATAAATTTGAAGTCCTTTTTCAACTAGTTCAATGAGGTCTTTTGTAATTCGAACACGCGCTGCATCATGAATCATGACATAGGGTTCGGTCACTTTAACTAGGCCATTTCTAACCGATTCCGATCTGGTTTTACCCCCGTAAACAAGGATAACATCCTCTGGAATATACATGCGTATAAAAGATTCATCTTCTGGATTGATGACAATGATCATTTGATAGCCCTTGTCATAAAAAGGTTTGAATGCATACCAAAATAGTGGTTTATGATTAACGAGGTAGCGAAGTTTATTATAGCCTAAATTCGCTCTTGTGCCTGAACCTGCAGCAACCAAAACACATGAATACATAGAGGCCTCCTATAAGATGTCATCCAACAAGACATCGTGAGATTCTTGTAAATCATAATCATATTTAAAACCAGGATAAACAATGCCTAATTTGTAACCTTTCTTGTCTACCAAATACGCATCAAAAAAGCCTTTACCATATCCGATTCTAACTAACTTTGAGGTCGCAACACAAGGAATCACATACAGATCACAATCTTCAATTGAAGGATTGGTTCTTGGTGCTTCTTTTAAATTAAATGGTGCATCTACAAGGTTGTCTATGCGCTTTACTAAGCGAAATTTGACTTTTCCTTGTTCGATGTTAGGGATATAGAAATCTTTGTCTGGATAAAGTTCTATGAGGGGTAGTAAATTAATTTCTTGATGTATGGGATAGTAGATACCAATCGATTTTGAGGTTTTAAATATTTCGGATTCAATCAGTTTTTTTGTAAGCATTTCAGCAATCAAATTTTGTTCTTCTACAGGGATTTGTTTACGTCGTGTAAGAGCTTGGGCTCTCAAGGTTTTTTTATCCATGAATCTCGTGATAGTAACATGCATTACTTTGGTATTGAGGGTTTCTCGCTACCATTAATGCATCTTTAGCATGTTGATAAATCTCGGTCCCTGTAGACCCATCGGAGTGACTTCTTGATATCCCAATCATCACTTCAAGTTCGGTTTGAATCGACCCGTAATTCATCGATAAATTCATATAGGTTTGATTCGCTTGAATGCCTTGTCTGAGTAAATCCATCTTACGAGGGTCTACTACCGTGATGGCGAAAACCAATCCTGATAATCTAAAGATATTCGATGATTCGCTCATGAATGACCCTTTAAGTTTCTTCACATATTCACCTAATAACATATTCCCAATCTCACGTCCATAAGCTTCATTGATTTTAGGAATACTGGATAACTCAATCAATGCGAGTTGAAAGTGCTTATTATTTTTCATCAATTGATCTAAGTGTAATAACAATTCAGGTTGTCCTAGTAACCCATCGATTTCTGGAATATTAATCTTTTGGTAACTACCGGTTTGAACCAAATTAAAGGACCCCATGATGATATTCGATGTTTTATCTTCAAAGATGCGTTTACCTGCTTCCTTAATCCAAACATAGTAGCCTTGTTTGAGGAGTCGATATGTTGTCTTATACGTTTGTTTTCTTGAGGTTAGTCCGCTTAATACACCTAAATAGGTTTGTAAGTCTTCTTCTTTGATAAGTTTTCTAAAGTCATCTAAGTCAATGGTATTATTAGGGATCCCAGTCATTTGAACAAACTTGTCATTGCCCCAAATATAGCGTTCATCTAAATCCATGTAGAACAAACCTTCTTCTGAAAGTTCGAGGGTTGCGATAAACTTAAGTCTCATAGATTCTAGGCTTTGTTCAGAGGATTTCAATTCTTTTTCAATCGATAATAGGTCAAAATCACTTCGACGTTCACCTATGTTGATACGACCTTTATACTTACCAAGAATGAAGATAGGTTGTTCAACTGTATGTAGTAATACTGGTTTACCTTGATAGTTTTGAAAGAGCATTTCATGTTCTTCACTCATCTTTGGTTTCGCGATTTTTACGTAGTCTTCATAATAGGTTTCCATCGCACGGTTGTTGGTTTCAACCCCGTCAAACGAGGTGATACGAATACTTCTATTGACGATATCAAAGAAGGATTTATCTTTGATTTGTTCTAAGGTAAAACCAAATTCTTCACAAAGGCTATCCGACATCTCTTTGATGCGTCCTTTGTGGTCAATGACATAGTAAGCATTCCATTTGGTCGCTTTAATTGATTTAATGAATAGTTGGTAGTGGTTCTTCGTAAATAAGCCTTTTCGGAAAACAACAAATGTTGTGATCGAGAATAACAAGATAATGACTCCAATAACGTAAAGATAGATGGTTTCATAAATTGTATTTAGGATGAAATCATGATATAGAATGGCTACAGGTACATTCACTAGCATTAAAAAGACCGAAACCACTTGTGGTAAGCGGTAGGCTTTTTCGTCAATGACGCTGATTAAGATGATAGATATCCAACTGCTTAACGCAAGTATGAATGGAAATAAAGGAACAAAGGACACACAACCACCTCAAAACGAGTATTTATACAATGTAGACCAAAACAACCAATAAACCAACGACGATGAATGCGAGTAACATTTTAAACCATGGATTTTTATTCGAAAAACTGACAATACGGTCTGAGAATTTAAGTTGACCAAATTTACGAATTGGGTCAAGAATGAATGAACTGATTTGAACAATAAATTTTTTCATATTGACCTCCTATTTCATAAACATATTGAGATATTCATAAATTTTTTCTTTGTCATTTGCTTTCAACATGATGCCTTCGATTACAATGGAAATCGTGCCTGTTTCTTCGGAAACGACGATGGTTAATGAGTCTGATACTTCGGATATACCTAAAGCTGCACGGTGTCTAGAACCCATCGTTTTATCGTATTTAGTGGTTTCAGATAGCACGTAATAAGCCCCGGCACAACGAATGGTATCGCCACGAATGATGACAGCGCCATCATGGAGTGGGGTGAGTGGCGTAAAGATATTGATTAATAGTTCTTTAGAGACTTGGGAGTTCATTTGAATCGCACGCTCAGCATATTGATCGAGAGAGCTGTGTTTTTCAATGGTGATGAGTGCACCGATATTTTGGCTTGATAGGTAAGATACAGCTTCAACGATGTGTTGTTTCGTTTCAGCAGAACCCATGGTAGCGACATCACGCTTCGAATCAATAACAAATGCAGACTCAAAACTTTTACGAATGTCTGGGGATAGGATAACCACAAAGATAAGCGGAATCCACTCTTTAATATAACCCAAAACAGTGGCGGAAATTATGAGATTTAATTGCTCTGCACCCCAAGTAATGAAGTATAAAAAGATTATGAATAAAAGCATCCTAAATACACGTTTACTACCCAAGAAAAAGCTGAGTAAAAAAAAGACAATCATCCATACGATATAGGCATCCAATAGGATAAATAACCAATCTGTCATAGTTCCACTTCCTTCTTTTTAATTATATCATAAGATTACAGCGATGAATCACCGAATCTCACTGTATTAATTTAGGCTAATAAAGCGATTTTTATAACTCTTCTATTTTGTAAAAATTTTCAAATATTAAGAGGACCAAAGTAAAACCGCTAAATAAAGACATATCAACGAAATCAAGCAAAAAAGCGGTTAAAAATTATTGCTATTTCCACTTGCTATTGATACCGAATACCTTTATAATCATTCATACAAGGAAGGGTGTTTCTATGAGCTTATCTCCAAAAACTTTAACTAACAAAATCAATCAAGATATCAAACAGTTTTACCCCCACTTATTTCCGATTACCCCAGATATGCATATGGCATTTTCTGGTGTCTCACGCCTTGTCATGCTTGACCGATATACCCAAAAGGACTTAGCATTAGTATCCTTAGCCGTAGGTGACTTGGTCGTCGCAATCATCAAACATGACCCTAAATTCCCTGCTCGTGGGATTGGTCATGTCACCAAAATCGAAGACCACCATGTTTACATCAAAGTTGAAGATGAATTCATTGGCCAAATCGGTGATGATCATGTCGATGGTGTGGTTAAACGTGAAAAGCGCGAAATTGAAAAACCACTTGAAATTTACTACGAACAAATCGCGAAACGCGTCGGTTCAAACTTGGGTGAAGGTGAATCCCAAGACATCATCGATGCCTTCGTTCATGAACTATCCAGCTTGCACTTAATTCCAGCAGGACGTATTTTATATGGCGCTGGTTCAAAATCCAAAGTAACCTACTTTAACTGCTATGTCATGCCGTTCATTGAAGACTCTCGTGAAGGTTTAGCCCTACACCGTAAAGAAGTCATGGAGATCATGGCTAGAGGTGGCGGTGTTGGTACTAACGGGTCTACCTTAAGACCAAAGAATGCCTTAGCTAAAGGCGTTAATGGTAAATCCTCAGGCTCCGTCTCTTGGTTACATGACTTAGCTCAACTAACCCATTTAGTTGAACAAGGGGGTTCCCGTCGTGGAGCTCAAATGATTATGCTTGCAGACTGGCATCCAGATATCATTGAATTCATCATTTCGAAGATGCAAAATCCACGAATTTTAAGATTCTTAATCGAAAACACCAAAGATGATACCATCAAGCAGATGGCTAAAGATAAACTCAAATTTAAACCCCTATCCACCGATAAGTTCAACATGTATCAACAAATCATTCAATTATCCGACATCAACCCTCACTTCTTCTCGGCTTCTGTCGTCGATGAAGCGAAACGTTTGATCGTTGATGGTGGCGAATATGATGTGCAAAATCCAGATTTCTTAACCGGAGCCAACATTTCAGTCGCAATCACCAAAGATTTCATGGAAGCTGTTGAAAAAGATGCCATGTATGACCTCAAGTTCCCAGATTTGGATAACTATACCAAGGAACAAAAAGCGTTCTATGATAAAGAATGGAAAAACATTGGGGACGTTCGTGAATTCGAAAGAATGGGTTACCCAAGCCGCGTTTATCACACCTTAAAAGCGAGAGAACTTTGGAACTTAATCAACGTGTGTGCAACTTATTCTGCTGAACCTGGTATTTTCTTCATCGATAACGCCAATGACAACACCAACGCAACGTCTTATGGTCAAAAAGTCGTTTGTACAAACCCTTGTGGCGAACAACCTTTAGCACCATACTCTGTATGTAACTTAGCTGCGATCAACCTCGCAACCATGGTGAATCCAAAAACCCATGAAATCTTATGGGATCAACTCGGAACTACTGTAAAAAATGCGATTCGTATGCAAGATAACGTCATTGACCAAACTTATTACTTCCTAGAACAAAACAAACAACAAGCCCTAGGCGAACGTCGTATCGGTATGGGTGTCATGGGTTTACATGACTTACTCATCTATGCGAACAAACGTTACGGTTCTCATGATGGAAATATCTTAGTCGACAAACTATTTAAGTTCATCGCGACCAAAGCTTATGAAACATCCATTGAATTAGCGAAAGAAAAAGGTTCATTCCCATTCTTAGACCAATTTGGTTCGAGAGAAGCCTTTGTTAAAGGGAAATTCATTCAAAAATTACCTGCTCACGTTCAAAAAGGCATTCTTGAGCACGGGATTCGTAACTCCCACTTACTCACCATCGCGCCGACTGGTTCGACAGGTACCATGGTTGGGGTTTCGACAGGTCTTGAACCATACTTCGCCTTTACCTACTTTAGAAGTGGTCGCTTAGGTAAATTTATTGAAGTCAATGCCAATATCGTGGAAACATACCTAGCATTACATCCTGAATATACCAAGGATACTTTACCAAACATTTTCGTTCCAGCGATGGAATTAGCGCCTGAAGAACATGCCGATGTTCAATGTATCATTCAATACTGGGTTGACTCTTCGATTTCGAAGACGGTTAACGCCCCTAAAGGGTACACCGTTGAAGAAGTCGAACGTGTTTACATGAGACTTTACAAGGGTGGCGCTAAGGGCGGTACGGTTTATGTCGACGGTTCAAGAGATGCACAAGTCTTAAGCTTGAAGAAAGAATCCGATACCCCTGTTCAAGTTGAACTCTCAGATTTGGGTGTTCAAATGCCAGGTGCTCAAAGTCAAACTCACAACGACGAAATCGCAACCCCACTTCGTGGTGACCGTCAAGACCGTGAAATCGGTGTTGAAGTGGGTAACCTTTGCCCAATCTGCCGTGAAGGTACGGTTCAAGATGTGGGCGGATGTCACACTTGTACAAACTGTGGTGCACAACTTAAATGTGGATTGTAGTATAATTAAGAATAGCCGCGTGCTATTCTTTTTTTTTGGTGGTGATCGTATGGATAGAGCATTATTGGTGGGTTTGGATTTAGGCAATTATGACATGAAACAGTCAATGAACGAATTGGCTAGTTTAGCCGAGACTTTAGAGATTCAAGTGATGGATCAGTTCGTTCAAAAAGCAGAATTACCGAATGGTCGCACTTATGTGGGTTCTGGTAAAGTCCAAGAACTAAAAAAAGCCATTCAGGTGCTCGATATCGATATCGTCATATTCGATGATGAATTATCCCCGGCACAAATTAGAAATCTTGAGAAAGAACTCGAAGTCCAAATCATGGACAGAAGTTTTTTAATTTTACAAATTTTCTCTAAACGAGCTCAAACCAAAGAAGCCGTCTTAGAAGTTTCGCTCGCACAACAGCGATATATGTTACCTAGACTGATCGGACTATCCTCTAGTCTATCCCGTCAAGGTGGTGGGTCTTTTAATGCGAAAGGTGCAGGGGAAACCCAACTAGAGCTCGATAGAAGACACATCGATCAAAACATCAGCCAACTTGAAAAAGAGTTGGACAAGATTTTAAAGGAAAAAGAAACGGCGCGTAAACGTCGTCAAAATAACGCCATCCCCATGGTTTCATTGGTAGGTTATACCAACGTGGGTAAGTCTGCAACCATGAATGCGATTCTTGAATATATTTTAAAAGAGACGTCTAAAACCGTTGTTGAGAAGAACATGTTATTCGCGACTCTATCGACCTTTTCCAGACGTATCAAACCTGAGAAGAAACCAGAATTTATCTTAACAGATACCGTAGGATTCGTTTCTCGATTGCCACATGATTTAGTGAGATCGTTCGAATCTACTTTGAGTGAAGTCAAACACGCCGATTTGATTCTTTATGTTATGGACGGGTCTAGTTCCTTAGCTCCGATGCAAATCGAAACAACCTCTCAAGTCCTAAAAACTTTAGGTGCTGATCAAATTCCGCATCTCTATGTTTTAACCCATAAAGATATGATGTTCACAGACCATGTAGGCTACCATCACGATCTTTCAATATCGAATAAGTCATTCGAGAATATCGATAAGCTCGTCGATTTAATCTATCAAAAAACGTATGGTAAGAAAATCATTGTTACCCTAGATGTACCTTATCGTGATCATGGTGTTTTGCATCAACTTGAAAACGACACAATGATTTTATCAAAAGTTTATACCGATACAGGTACACAAGTCTTGGTTGAACTCTATGAAAAACAGTTAAATCAATTCATGTCTTACTACAAGAAGGAACCTCTAATTTAAGAAAAAACATGACTCTGTCTACTCGGCAAAGTCATGTTCATTTTTATTAATAATTTCATCAAAATAGTGATGAATGATGCGTTCGAAATCGACCCACTTACTGACTTTTGATAGTTCAGCTTTGGTTTCTTTCGCATTAGGTAAACCTTTAAAATACCAAGTACCTTGACCACGCATTTGTAACATCGCTAAGTGCTCACCTTTGAGTTCCATGAGTGAGCGACCATGTTCTAAAATCATTTCTTTGATTTCAGCCATCGATGGTTTAGGTGCCTCAATACCCGTTTGAAGATAATGGTTGATTTCATAGAATACCCAAGGATTCCCTAAAGCAGCACGACCGACCATTACAGCATCCACACCAGTGTATTCAAGCATGCGTTTCGCAGTAGGACCATCCTTAACATCGCCATTGCCAATCACAGGAATTTTAACCGCAGCTTTGACTGCCTTAATGACATCTAAGTCAGCTAAACCGGTATACATTTGGCTACGTGTACGTCCATGGATAGTAATCGCACTTGCGCCAGCAGCTTCGGCTTTTTTCGCTATTTCTACAGCATTGATACAGGTGTGATCCCAACCAGCACGGATCTTCACTGTAACTGGTTTAGAAACATTCGCCTTAATTGCTTTGATGATTTCATAGACTTTATCCGGGTCTTTAAGTAGAGCAGCCCCTGCTTGTGCACGTTGTGCTACCTTAGGTACTGGGCAACCCATGTTGATATCAATGATATCGCAATCTGTATTTTGATCGACATACTTCGCTGCTTCCACCATAGAGTCTACATCAGACCCAAATATTTGTTGGGCATAGGGATGTTCTCCTGGAACAGAGGTAAGCAAGTCTTTGGTTTTTTCATTATCGTGAGTTAAGCCTTTGTCGGATACCATTTCAGCAAATACGACGCCAGCCCCTAGATTTCTAGATATTAAGCGAAACGATGCATTGGATACACCCGCCATTGGTGCGAGTACAACTTTCGAATCGACTTCAATTTTATCGATTTTAAATCCCATGTCTATAACAACCTTTCCATAGTATTGTATCATAACAGTGTATTTATTCAACAAAGTTGGCTCTTGTGGTAAAATGATTTTCGAGGTGTTCATATGAAAGATTATTGTTTAATTTCTACTGCCTATCATGGGGAAGCCCGTATTTATGTTTCGTATAGTAGAGCTTTGGTTGAAAAAGCCAGAACAACACATGGTACATGGCCAACCGCGTCTGCAGCACTGGGACGTTTTTTGACGGTTTCATCGATGATGGGACTCATGTTAAAAGATCAGGAATCCATTACACTACGTATTGAGGGGGATGGACCAATCGAATACATGCTTGTTGAAACCAACGCCTTCGGTGAAGTCAGAGGCGATATTAAAAACCCTGAAGTTTATTTAACTTATAATAGCGGTCCTAAAGCAGGCAAATTAGCCGTTGGTAAAGCGGTTGGTAATGGTTATTTACATGTCACTAAAGATTTGAATATGCGTCAAAACTTTACCTCGAGTATTGAACTCGAAACAGGTGAGATTGCAGATGACTTTACGTACTATTTCACGTCATCAGAACAAACCCCATCCGCTGTGGGTTTGGGTGTATTAGTCGATGTTGACCAATCCATCAAACAAGCTGGCGGATTCATCATCCAATTACTCCCAAACGCCAGTGATGAGACGATTGGTAAGATTGAAACTGTTCTAAAAGATATCCAAGCGGTGACAGAATTGTTTGAACAAGGTTTAACTGTAGAAGATATCACCGATATGTTATCGAGTGGTACTTCAAAACCATTGAGTTCACATGATATAGCCTATGTGTGTCATTGTTCAAAAGAAAAGTTCTCAAAATCGATTGAAAAACTCGATTCTAAAACCATTCAATCCTTTATTGATGAAGACCACGGTGCAGAAATTGTTTGTCACTTTTGTAAATCCAAATACCATTTTGATGAGTCTGAATTAAAAGAAATCCTACTTAAGAAGCAATAAAAGCCATTTCGAAATGGCTTTTTTCATCTTTTTTTAAGATTTATTGTGTTTCTACTGTTCAAAAAATAGTGTAGTGATATAATAATACAAACGATTGGGAGATGGTCATATGAGAAAAACCCATCTATGGTGGCTTTTCATCATCCTCTTCCTAACAGGCTGTCAGGCAGTACCCGTTGTCGAAACCCCATTTGATTATACGTATCAAACGGTTGGTGATGGCGTGTACATCACAGGTTATGTCGGGAAGATACCGAAAAACATTACCCTACCAGCTAGACTCGATAATCAACTTGTCATAGGCATATCGAAAGATGCATTCCGTCTAGCGGCTGTAGAAACTGTCCAAATTCCATCATCGATCAGGGTGATTGAGGAGGGTGCCTTTTATGCGGCCAAATTGAAGAATATTACATTCCATAAAGATTCTCTTCTTGAAGAAATTGATGATTATGCATTTGCCTATACTTTACTCAACGAAATTCGTATCCCCGATTCTGTAGAACGTTTTGGGAATTATGCATTCACACATAGCACCCTTGATGAGGTTCTTTTCGGTTCGAACTCTGCTTTAACCTCAATTGGTGACTATGCTTTTTATAACAATGTTTTATTAAAGTTTATGGAAATTCCCGAAGGCGTAACCACCATTGGAGATTATGCATTTTACGCCGCTTTTAAGATGGAGTTCATCCAATTACCTAGTACGTTAGTAGAATTAGGTACCGATGTTTTTGGCTATAATAACTTATTGATGAGGATTGAAGTCTCTGAAAATAATCTCTTCTATCAGGATGTGGATGGCGTATTACTCACGAAAGATGGCAGTGGACTCTTATTGTATCCATCTAATCATACAGATAGACACTATACTCTACCAAGTTCAGTGGTTTACATTGAGGACAATGCTTTTATGGGTTCTCGTATTGAATCGATTTCATTTCCTAGTGATACTAAATTGAGAACCATTGGTAAGGGGGCTTTCAAACAAACTCGATTGAAAGGAAATGTACATTTACCGAATGGTTTAAAAGTCATTCAAGATGAAGCGTTCCATACCGACGAAATTAAGTCGATATTTGTCCCTGAAACGGTCACTTTCATCGGTGAGGACGCATTTGATAAGTTTAATATCAGCAATATCTTCCTAGCCTTTAAAGAAGGTTCAATCAATAAAACCAATGCTTTAACCTTCGTTTTAGGGAATGTATTCTTTGAAGCTACCTACGGTGAAACAACCTCATTTAGTTACATCGTTTTCCCAACTGAGGTCTATGTGTATGAATACATCAAAGAACCTGTAACCTATGTTGTTCACATTCCAGCAACCCTTGAAGGCTTGCCGGTTCGACGCATCATGTCGGATGCTTTTATGAATACAAACATTACCCACATTCACATTGGACAGAATGTGGAAGTGATTCATAGCCGTGCTTTCTTGAATGCTGAACAATTGGTTGAAGTGACATTTGATGCCGGTTCTAAAATCAAGTCCATTAATGGATTCTCATTTTATGGCACAGATAGTCTACTTGACCTTGTGTTACCTGAAGGTATCACAACGTTACAATTTGGAGCCTTTATGAGTACTGGATTAACTTCAATTTATATACCAAAAACCGTTACCAATATCGGGATGAATGTCTTTATGGATAACCCAACTCTCACCATTTACACCGCTTATAGTGCGAAACCAAGTCTTTGGGATGCCGGATTTAACCCCGATAATTTACCAATCATCTATAACTACACCCCTTGATTGGGGTGTTTTTAAAACAAAAAGAGGCTTATTTAGCCTCTTCGAATGCTTTAAGTTCTTGAAGTAATGATTTGAGTGGCAACCCAACAATGGTGAAAAAATCACCACTATAATGATCGATGAACTGTTCGCCTAATCCTTGAATCGCGTAGGCTCCCGCTTTATCCATCGGTTCGCCGGTTTTGATATAATCATAGATTTGTAAGTCGTTGTAGTTTTTCATCCAAACTTCAGCCATTGTAAAGAATATAACTTCTTTTTGTTGGCTCAGGATACAAACCCCAGTATAAACTTCATGTTTATCGTTATCGAGTAGTTTTAACATCCGATAGGCATCCGCTTCATCTTTAGGTTTACCCAACACTTCCCCATCTTTAACAACGATGGTATCAGCAGCGATGATGGTATCGTTTGGATATAGTTCAAAGACCGCTTGAGCTTTCTTTTTCGCGAGCATAGTGACTAGTTTTTCTGGTTTGATTTTTTCATTGACTGTTTCATCGACGTTAAGCGCTACGACTTTAAATGGCACACCGGCATCTTCAAGTAATTTCTTACGTCTTGGTGAATTACTGGCTAAAATGAACATATTGACCCTCCAGTCAATTCATTATAGCATAAATCATAAAATCAAGACTACCTAATTTATGACAATGAATATGGTATAATTAAAAGTTGAAATGAGGTTCTTTATGCTAAAAACAATTAAAGAAAAACTCAATCCCTTCTTCGATCATCCTTGGGTTGTGTCGGTATCGACCGGCGTAGATTCAATGGTCTTATTAGATTTAGTTCGTAAACTAGACCACCCAATCATCGTCGCTCATTTCAATCATCAGAAGCGTGAAGCCTCGATTGAAGAAGCCCAATATCTCAAGTCCTACTGTGAATCCTATGGACTAATTTTTGAATATGTCGTATTAACTATTGAGGATGGTAACTTCCAAGATCAAGCACACCAGCTCCGAAAACACCATTTAGAACGTATCGCAAAACGCCATCAAACCCCGTATATCCTTACAGCACATCACCTCAATGATTTGGCCGAAACCGTTTTGATGAAGATTTCACGAGGGTCAAATCTTCTAGGTTATTCTGGATTACAAACCGTTTCAAGACAGGATAATTTCGTTTACATTAAACCGTTATTGAGTTTTTCCAAGGCACAATTATACGACTACGCAAAAAAAGCCAATATTCGATTTTTCGAAGACGCTTCAAACCAGGATTCTTTGTATACAAGAAATCGTTATCGAAAAACGATTGTTCCAAATTTAGTTGAAGAAAATCCGCAGTTCTTAGATAAGGTTTATCAATACAGTAATCATCTCTATGAAGCCTTTTCCTACATTAGAAAAGCTTCAAAAAAATATTTAAATGACCACCAGAACAGGATTCAATTACAAACATTTTTTTTAGAAGACATCGTCATTCAAAAGGATATCATCGCAGCTCTTCTCGAATCCTATACAATCGAATTTAATCAGTTAAAAATCGATAGTATATTAAGTTTTTTAAAGACATCGGGACCAAATCAGTCTTTCACACTCAACGATACATTGATTTTGAAACGTATTTATCAAAAAGTTATGGTCACTACGGATAAAGAAATCAAGCCATTCAATCAGGTGCTTGACATGACAGCTTTCAACGTCTTAGAAACTATGGGCTTTATCACATTTTTAGATGTCCCCAGCAATTCATCTTTTTATGAAATAAAACTGTGTTATAATAAATTAGCATTACCTTTGGTAGCTAGAAGCCGCTTACCAGGGGATGTCTTAGAGTATTCTTTCGGTAAAAAGAAGCTGAAAGATTATTATATTGACCACAAGATACCGTTAGATATCCGAGATCGCGATATCATCATCGCTGATCAAACCGGTCGTATTTTATCGGTTTTAGGTCGATATTACAATGAATCAAAGGATTTAGACAGCATCATCAAGCTGCGATATAAGAGGGGGTATTAATGATGAGTATTTATAACGACATTGAAAGAGTATTGGTTAGCCAAACAGAAATCGAAGCCATCTGTCAAAGACTTGGCGCTCAAATTACGAAAGATTATAAAGGCAAAGATAGACCCATCCTACTCGGATTACTCAAGGGTTGTGTCCCATTTATGTCCGACCTTGCCAAACACATTGATTTACCGATTGAAATCGAATATATGGACGTTTCATCCTACCACGGTAACATCACATCTTCAGGCGATGTAAAAATCCGTAAAGACATGAACACATCCGTCATGGATCGCGATATCATCATCGCTGAAGACATCGTCGATACAGGTAAGACCTTAGACACCATCGTTAGACTATTAACACACCGTGGTGCTAGATCGGTTGAAGTCGTCACACTGCTCGATAAACCAGCAGGTCGTGTCATCCCATTTACACCTAAGTATGTCGGTACCGTCGTACCAAAAGAATTCGTTGTGGGTTATGGTTTAGACTACAATGAACTCTATCGTAACATCCCATTCGTTGGGGTATTAAAACCAGAAATATATAAGAAATAGTGAGGCATTTTCATGCAAGATCCTAAAAACCCGAAAAATATGAAGAAACCACCGATGAACTATGGGATATACATCATAGCCTTCATTGTTCTGCTTGGATCCTTCTTCTTTATTCAAAATTTATTTAAACCGGATGCTCCAGAACCACTAACACCAGCTGAGTTTGAATCCAAACTCAATGCGGGTGATTTTGCAGGTATGACCATCAAATATTCTCCAATTGGTGGAGAGGATGCCAATACCTACCGTGTCACCATTTCAGATGCTGATGGTGCTCAGTATGTATTTGAAATCTTCATGCCAGCACTCAATGACATCATTTTGCAAATTGATCCTGCAGATAACATCCAGTTAGAGTATGCTGAAAAATCCACCGTTACAATTTGGGGTGTCTTAGTCAATATTGTCATCCCCGTCGTATTGGTTATTGGACTAATCATCATTTTATACCGCACCATGAGTGGTGGCGGTAATAACAAAGCCTTTGAATTCTCGAAGTCTCGTGCTCGTTTATCAAACTCTAAAGCCGTGACATTTAAAGATGTAGCTGGTTGTGATGAAGAAAAAACTGAACTTGTTGAAGTCATCGACTTCTTGAAATTCCCTAGAAAATATAAAGAAATGGGCGCTCGTATCCCTAAAGGTATTCTTTTAGTGGGTTCTCCTGGTACAGGTAAAACCTTGCTTGCGAAAGCTGTTGCAGGCGAAGCAAGTGTACCATTCTTCTCTATTTCAGGTTCTGACTTCGTAGAAATGTTCGTCGGTGTCGGTGCTTCTCGTGTCAGAGATTTATTCAAGGTTGCCAAAGAAAATGCGCCATGTATCATATTCATCGATGAAATTGACGCAGTCGGTCGTCAAAGAGGTGCTGGTATGGGTGGCGGTCACGATGAACGTGAACAAACCCTTAACCAATTACTCGTTGAAATGGATGGGTTTAATCCAAATGCCGGTATCATCATTATGGCAGCAACCAACCGTCCTGACGTCTTAGACCCAGCATTGCTTAGACCGGGTCGTTTCGATAGACAAATTACCATTAGCTTACCAGACGTGGTCGGTAGAGAAGCCATTCTTAAAGTCCACGCAAGAAATAAAAAGATTTCTCCAGATGTTAAATTTGAGGATATCTCTCACCGTATTCCAGGATTCTCTGGTGCGGATATTGAAAACTTACTCAATGAGGCAGCATTACTCGCTGCGAGAGCCAATCGTAAGATGATTGAACTTTCTGACATCGATGAAGCAGTCGATAGAGTCTTAATGGGACCTGCAAAGAAATCCCGTAAAGTAACTGAAAAAGAACGCAAGATCATCTCCTACCATGAAGCCGGTCACGCCGTCATTGGTATTAAACTAGAAAACGCCAATATCGTTCAAAAAGTAACGATCATTGCGAGAGGTCGTGCAGGTGGTTATAACCTCATGTTACCTGAAGAGGAAGGCTATCTTGAAAGCAAGAAAGGTTTACTCGCGAGAATCACTGGTTTACTCGGTGGTCGTGTTGCTGAAGAACTCATCTTTGGAGATGTCACAACCGGTGCTTACCAAGATTTCCAAACTGCAACCAAGATTGCGAGAGCGATGGTCACTGAATTTGGTATGTCTAACTTAGGTCCAATCCAATACGAATCTCAACAAGGCTCTGTATTCTTAGGTAGAGACTACTTGAAAGAACGTAACTTCTCAGACCAAGTTGCGCTAGAAATCGATAAAGAAGTCAGAGAAATCATCACTGGTTGCTATGAAGAAGCGAAACGAATCATCATTGAACATCGTGGCTTATTAGACACGATTACTAATTATCTATTAGAAGTTGAAACCCTAAATAAACAAGATATCGACGAAATCGTCAAGTCTGGTCGTTTAGGTTGGTGGGAAGATCGTAAACTTAAAAAAGACGAACCACAACCTGCTGACAACCCGTTAGACCAAATGGATACAAATCCACTAGGTAACCCCGATGAGGCTCGATAAATATCTGAAAGTTTCCCGCTTAATCAAACGTAGAACGGTTGCGAAAGACGCCGCTCTCGCAGATCTCATCATGATCAATGATAAAGTAGCGAAACCTGCTTCTACCGTGAAACCTGGGGATATTTTAACCCTCCACTTCGGACTTAAAATACTCACCATTAAAGTGGTTTCAATCGACATTCCGAGACCCAAATCGGAAGAGGTCATGTTTGAACTCATCAGTGAAACAAAAAAGTCGTAACGTAGTTATGGCTTTTTTATTGGGTATCATGTATAATGAATATGCTATTTTTAGGAGGTAACCACATGGATTATACTGAATTAACCGAACAAGAACGTATAAGACGCGAGAAAATGGAAGAATTAAGAGCTAAAGGTGTCGATCCATTTGGTTCTCGATTTAACCGTACAACAACAACCCAAGCGATTAGAAATCAATATGAACAATACTCTCATGATGAACTTGAAAACATGCATGTCGAAGTTGTCATCGCTGGTAGAATCATCCGTAAGAGAGACCAAGGTAAAGCTGGCTTCTTACAACTTCAAGACAGAGACAACAATATCCAAGTATATGTGAGAAAAGATGCGATTGGTGACGAAGCATTTGACATCTTTTTAAGCAGTGACTTAGGGGATATCGTTGGTATTAAAGGTATCGTCTTTAGAACAAAAACGAATGAACTCACTGTTAAAGCGAGCGAATATACCCACTTAACCAAAGCGTTAAGACCACTTCCGGACAAGTTCCACGGTCTACAAGACGTTGAAGAATCGCGTCGTAGACGTTATGTTGACTTAATCGTCAATGAAGAATCTAGAAGAATCGCGATGTTAAGACCAAGAATCATTAGAGAAATCCAAAAGTTCTTTGATGGTCGTGGTTTCATCGAAGTTGAAACACCTGTTCTTCACCCAATTTTAGGTGGAGCTGCAGCTAGACCGTTTGTGACACACCACAATACGCTAGATATGCCATTCTACCTTCGTATCGCAACTGAATTACCATTAAAACGTTTAATCGTTGGTGGTATGGAAGCAGTTTATGAAATTGGTCGTCTATTCCGTAATGAAGGTATGGATGCGAAACACAACCCAGAATTTACTACCATTGAAGCTTACCTTGCGTATTCCGATATGGAAGGTATGATGGACTTAGTTGAAGACGCCATGTCCACCGTTGTCTATAATGTGTTAGGCAAATACGAAATCACTTATGGTGAAAAACAAATCAACATGGCTCCAAAATGGGCAAGAGTCCACATGGTTGAAGCCATTAAGAATATTACAGGTGTTGATTTCTTCCAAATTGATGACTTAGAAACCGCGACTAAAGTTGCGAAAGAAAGACACATCAAAGTGGAAAAACACTACGGTGTTGGACACATCATTCAAGCATTCTTTGATGAATTTGTTGAAGATACCATCACCCAACCTACTTTCGTTTATGGTCACCCAATCGAAGTATCCCCATTAGCGAAAAAGAATGCTCAAAACCCACGCTTTACAGACCGTTTTGAATTATTCATCGACGGTAGAGAATACGCAAACGCCTTCTCTGAACTCAATGACCCAGTCGATCAAAGAGGTCGTTTCGAAGAACAACTCAAAGAAAAAGAATTGGGTAATGATGAAGCAACCGAAATGGACGTCGACTTCGTAGAAGCCCTTGAATATGGGATGCCACCAGCTGGTGGACTTGGTATTGGTATCGACAGATTTATCATGTTAATTTGTAACGTGAATAATATCCGCGATGTCATCCTATTCCCACACATGAAACATAAACCTTAGAAATGAATAAATCCCTTAGATGTGATGTCTAAGGGATTTTTTTATTCTTCAATGGCTTTATTGTAAGGTTCTATCATCGACATAATCAATAATTCAAAGGTAAAGAAAAAGAATATCACGGTTATGTAAATCCAAAAGTCTAATTTGAGGTTAACGACAAATAGTGTAAATAAAAAATAACTTTGAACGATTACCATGATGCCGTAATAGGTGTAAAACAAAATCTTTTGGATTTTTGTTAATCGTTTGGTTTTTAACAAATGCCAAATCGATATCAAAATCATGACAATGATAAATAATCTAGGGCTATTTAACCATGGACTGTTTTCCAATCCTAAATAGCTAATAATGTGTACTCCATATTGTTCCAATAGTAAATTTAAAACAATTGGACCTAATAACAGTATTAGGATTCTAGAGTAGTATTTTAGTCTTCCCATAGTTCTTCTCTAATCCTTCTTTTGATTGCATATCCTATTAATAGCAGTAAAAATAATACACTATAAGCTATGTAAACTCCTTCATGTAACTGATACGAGCCAGTAAACAAGTTTAATACCAATAGACTACCCAGAATCATACCAATGAGATATATTGTCAATAAAACAAATCTAAACTGGCTATCTTTAGTAAAAATAGTACGAATTGAAAAACCAATAAATCCGATAAATGAACCAATTACATAAGGAAAATTGCGTTTTAAAAACGGATCACTTAGAATAATATCTAATTGATTTCTTGATCGTAGCCCTTCAAAAATCATATACGTAAGT
>CAZXLG010000019.1:0-21991 GCA_964641335.1 uncultured Paracholeplasma sp. | reverse complement strand
GTGCACATCACTTTCTAACGTTAAAATTTTATCATTTTAGCCCTTTATTAGCAAGATATTTCATTGTTCGTGCTATGCAATAATAATAAAACGTTTTCACAAAAGTCAATTTCAAATAACATTGCATTTCATATGACAAAACGCTATAATGATATTGTAATAAATCAATTCATAGGAGGAATTTAATAATGAAAAAGATTTTGGTATTACTACTTGTCGTAGTAGCCGCTTTTGGCTTGTCTGCTTGCCAAGAAAAAGAATTCAAAGTTGACGGCGAATTCTTAGCTTACAGCCTAGAAGTTAGCTCAAACAAACCACAAGTAACTTTCGTAACTGTTACCATTGAAAAAGGTAAAATTGTTGGTTACAACATCGACGTACGTCAAGGTACAAGAACTTCTACCACTACAGGTGAAGGCGAAGCTGCTGTTACAACTTATGCATGGGCATGGAACGCTAAGACTAAAAAAGAACTTGGTGATGACTATGGTATGGCTAAAGTTGAAGGCCAATTAGAATGGTACGAACAAGCTGCTTTAATCGAAGAATACCTATTAGAAAATGGTGTTGATTCATTAGATTCTACCCCAATCGGCGAAGCTTTCGCAGTTGACGGTATGGCTGGTGTTACCATCAAGAATGCTTACACAGAAGTTGCTAAAGCTGCTGTTGCTAATGCTAAAGCTGGTCTATTCACATCCATTTACTGCTCTGGTACAGACTTCTACTTCGCTACAATGAATGTAGATGCTAAAGGCAAAGTTTCTAACTTATTAATCGACACTCGTCAAGCTAACAAGGGCGCAGACGGTACATTCACTTGGAAAGATCAAACTAAACAACAACTTGGTGCTGCATACGGTATGAAGGGTGTTGGCGGTAAGATGGCTTATGCTGACGGTGCATGGGCAGCAGTTTCCGGTCAAAAGGCAACTCTTGAATGGAACGAACAAATCCAATTAATCTTAGATTATGTTGAAGCAAATGGTTGGGATGGTTCAGTTGATCCACTAGCTGATCGTTCTGGTGCTAAAGCAGGCGTTATGGTTGACTCCTTAGCAGGTGTTACAATCAAGACTGCTGGTTACTTTCATTTATTAGACGATATCTTCGCATACGCTAACAAATAATCCAAACAAATAGAGATGCAATCTTCGGGTTGCATCTTTTTTTTCGTAGTAAAGAAAAAAACAGCCGAGGAGCTGTTTTTTTATTTGTGTCAATTTGCATAAGCCATGTTCTGTTCTCTTTCGAGTGTAATCATTTATCTCTATGATAAGCCCAAAGCTACATTCATTTATGCGCTTCGAGTGCCCCTACCAAAATTTGGGTTACTAGCTTGTGGGGTTTACCGCGTTTCATTTAATTGTTTCCAATTAACTCGTTTCTGTGGCACATTACAGCATTTGCATAGTTGCCTTTAGCAAATTCAACCGCCATTACACTTGCGTGTATCCTAAGTTATTGTTTCCTTAGGCACAAACACTACAATCATCGCAGACTGTGCTAGCATGGACTTTCCTAACCGGTTTCCCGGCTCGATTACCTTCAATTGACCTCACTTATTCTATAGCATATTTGTAAAAATGTCAAGGTTTTATAAAGACATAAGTAATCCCATCATTCCCTTTTTTAAAGTCAGAATCATTTTGGATGAGGGGTTTATATTTTTGTATTAAATCTGCGTAGCCCATAAAAGAAACCAAAGCTTCACCAGGAATGAAATCACGGATTTGATTTTGTAATTGGAGCATTTCTAGGGTAGTGTGGACCATTTGTTTGATCTTACCACCCACCCCAGATGACCCGTATCCATGGATGATTTTGATGACTTTTTCGAATTTATATTGTTTTATACTGTTCAGTAGTCGTAGGTTTGCGACTTGAACGGTTGGTTTATCAGATTTTATATCAATTGTTATCATAAATGTCTCCCTAGCAAAAAAGATGCCGAAGCATCTTTTCGTTTATATTATTCTAAAGCGTCTTTTCTAGATAAGTCAATACGGCCTTTATCATCGATGCCGATGCATTTAACTAAAATGACATCACCGACGGATACGATCGATTCAACTTTTTCAACGCGTTCTTTCGCTAATTTGGAAATATGGACTAAACCTTCAGTACCTTTCCATAATTCAACGAAGCAACCAAATTTTTCAATTCTGACGACAGTACCTTCATAAATCTTACCGATTTCAGCTTGACGTGTTAGGTTTTCAATCATCGCTTTGGCTTTCTTGATCCATTGCATATCAGAGTGCATTAAGAATACGCGACCATCTTGTTCAATGTCAATCTTCACTTGGTTGCAATCTTCGATGATTTGGCTAATGATCTTACCACCAGCACCAATAACATCACGAATCTTGTCAGGATTAATCTTCATCATTACGACTTTAGGTGCGTATGGGGATAGATCTTCTCTAACAGCTGGAATGGTTTGTAACATGTGATTTAAGATTTCTAAGCGGCCTTCTTTGGCTTGTGCTAGAGCTTCTCTTAAAATTTCTTCGGTTAAACCGTCAATCTTGATATCCATTTGAAGGGCAGTGATACCATCTTTAGTACCTGCTACCTTAAAGTCCATATCGCCAAAGTGGTCTTCTAAGCCTTGAATGTCAGATAAAATAGTATACGCTTCACCTTTTTTGATTAAACCCATAGCGATACCTGCAACTGGTGCCTTTAGAGGAACACCGGCAGCCATTAAGCTCATGGTACCAGCACAAATGGATGCTTGTGAGGTAGAACCATTGGATTCAAGAATTTCAGATACAACACGGATGGTATATGGGAATTCTTCTTCGCTTGGCAATACTTGAAGAATTGCTCTTTCACCAAGTGCACCGTGACCAATTTCACGACGGCCAGGAGAACCATAACGGCCTGTTTCACCGACAGAGAATTGTGGGAAGTTATAGTGTAACATAAAACGTTTGGTATCTTCAGGCGATAAACCATCAATAATTTGGTTTTCACCGAGAGAACCTAAGGTTGTAATGGATAATGCTTGGGTTTGTCCACGGGTAAATAATGCAGATCCATGAACTCTTGGAAGTATGTCAACACGGCTAGATAATGGACGAATTTCATTGACTTTACGACCGTCTGGTCTGACTTTGTCTTCAGTGATTAAACGTCTAACTTCATCAATTTCAATGTTTTCTAGGGTTGTCTTAACAGACTTCATGTATAAGTCGTTTGCTTCAACGTCTAATACTTTAACGCCTTCAACTTCTTTGAAGAATACTTTTTCGCCAAACTTTTCAACGGTTTCTTCAACGATTAAATCAATGGCATGTTGTCTTTCGTGTTTACCTTTGACGGAAACAGCTTTGATTAAGCGTTCTTCAGCGAATGCTTTCACCGCTTTTTCAATATCTTTATCTACTTCGAACATGTCGAAAGCAGCTTTTTCTTTACCTAATTCTTTTTGGATTTGTTCTTGGAATTCAACAATCTTCTTGATTTCTGCATGACCAAACATTAAGGCAGCTAACATTTCTTCTTCAGAAACTTGTTTTGCACCAGCTTCAACCATGTTGATGGCTTCTTTAGTACCAGCTACGGTTAAGTCAATGTCACTTTGTTCCATTTCAGCCACGGTTGGGTTGATGATGAGTTTGCCGTTCACACGACCAACGATGACACCAGCTACACCCATCTTGAATGGAATGTCTGATAACATCAAGGTTAAAGATGAACCAATTAAAGCAGTCATTTCAGGGGTTGCGTCATGGTCTGATGACATAACTGTGTTGATGATTTGAACTTCGTTACGGTAACCATCTGGGAATAATGGACGAATTGGTCTGTCAATTAAACGAGAGGTCAATGTTTCATGTTCGGAAGGACGACCTTCACGTCTTAAGAAACCACCAGGAATCTTACCGGCAGCGTATAACTTTTCTTGGTATAACACTGTTAGTGGGAAAAAATCTTGTGTTGAAGCACTGTCTTTAGATACTGCAACAGATAATACAGCCGAGTCTCCATAATAAAGCATCGCTGCTGCGTTGGCTTGTTTAGCTAATTCGCCGATTTCGACTCTTAGCTTACGGCCACCAATGACCGTTTCATAAATGCGCTTTTCGCTCATAATATAAAAATCTCCTTCATTTTATATTGTCTACTATTTTATATATGTATGCCTTAATCATTATACACCAAAAACACGCCATTTACTAGTAAAAAAAAGATTGCTTTCGCAATCTTTTAGCCACGTAGATTTAGTTTTTCAACCAATGCTGTGTAAGCATCCAAATTAGAGTTCTTTAGGTAAGTGAGTAATCTCTTACGAAGACCAATCTTTTGGAATAAGCCGCGCTTGGAGTGGAAATCATGTGTATGAACAGCTAAGTGAGCGTTCAATTGGTTGATTTCTTCTGTAAGAACTGCGATTTGAACTTGTGCAGATCCTGTGTCTTTATCATTGATTTTAAAATCGTTGATAAGCGCTTGCTTCTTTTCTTTTGAAATTGCCATGTGTATATCCCTTTCTCGTTAAACTAAAGACTAGGAGGCACCCATAATCCTTGTTTACGCCATAATCATTTTAACACAAATTGAACAAAAAGCAAGAATTAAATCTTAATAAATTGTTCAACGTTGAGAACAAATACGGTTGCGCCACCAACTTTGACTTCAACGGGTAAACTGGAGAACATACCGAACTCACTAATGATTGAATTTGGTACAAGTTTAGCTCTAGTTTTACTATGTTCTTCGATAATTTCTAAGATTCTTGGTACCTTTTCATCGTTTGTACCAATCAAAAAGGTTGTATTCCCTGTGAGAAGGAATCCACCGGTAGTTGCGAGTTTTGTTACAAAATAATTTTCCTTAACTAAACCTTTGGAAACTTTGTTTGCATCATCATTGGAGATAATCGCTAAGACTAACTTCATTATATTCACCACCTTAACTTTATTTTAACACACGGTTAAGCACTTATCAATCATTCTGATGAAAGTCGTTTAACATCTTCAATATCTTTTTGGAGTTGAACCATCAAGTCTTCTTTTGACTTGAATTGTTGTTCCGGTCTCAAATATAATCTGAAGAATATTTCTAGTTTTTTACCATAAATCATTTCATTGAAATTGAGAATATACACTTCAACACGTTTTTTGACACTATAATTGATGGTCGGATTATACCCGATATTTAAAGCACCTGGATACATATGTCCTTCATATAAAACATCAACGTAATATACGCCATTTGGAGGTAATACATAGTGCTCAAGATCTAAATTGGCTGTAGGCATACCAAGGGTTCTACCCACTTTATCACCATGAATTACGACCCCTTCGATGCTATAGGGCCTACCTAGCAATAATTCTGCTCTTGCAAGTTCACCTGAGTATAACAAATCTTTGATATAGGTGGTCGAAATACGGGTATCCTGATGGGTGATATTTTCTAAGATGATTACTTCAAAATGCTTTTTTAAATCTTCAACATGACCAGAAGCATGGGAAGCAAATCTAAAATCAATACCAAGAACCAATCTCTTTACGTGAAGTGCTTTAAGCCTTTCTATAAAGTCTTCTTTTGTAGTTGAAGCCATTTGAGTATCAAAATTAGCAATAAACAAATGATCAATACCCATGGATTCGATGAGTTTAATCTTCTTTTCTGGACTCATTAAAATCACGTGGTCTTTCATCGCACGTAATACTTTCATCGGATGCGGTGAAAAGGTTAAGACGGCACTTTCCGTATCTGGAAATATCGTCTTTTTAATTAAGGCTTGATGTCCCAAATGGAGGCCATCAAAGTTACCAATGGTCATGGTTAACGGTTTATCATTTTTAAAAGCATGGAAATCATTGATTTGTAAATCCATGGTCATTCTCCTAACTGGACTAGAGGCTTATAATTTTCGCCATCTTTTCGATAGATTGCGAGAGGCTTATTATTCTTCGAATAGGCAGTAAAAGGTCCTGCCATAACGGTTTGTCGTTCATCTAAACGAACCCCATTACGGATGAGTGGAATCAAATAATCATCAACGACCAAACGGTCGAGTGAAGAGGCATATTCTTCCAAACTAAAATTTGGGGTTGTAAATTCATCGATTTCGGCTAAACGGTACGCGGTTGCTAAGGAATAACGACCTGATTCAATGCGTCTTAGGGCACTGAGGTGACTTGGAATGCCTAAAGCTTGTCCGAAATCGTGTGCAATTGAGCGAATATACGTCCCTTTAGATACTTCTATTTCAAATTGAAACGTATGGTTATTTATACTCGATGTACGCTCAAATCGATGGATCACCATTGGACGTTCATCAATTTCGATGGATTTATCAGCTCGTGCATACTCATAGAGTTTCTTACCTTGGATTTTGATGGCTGAATAAATCGGTGGTACTTGTGATTCTTTTCCTAAAAAAGTCTTGATAGTTTCATCAATTTTTATTTCATCGAGTTCAAAATCGGACAGTGTCTCAACGATATGACCTGTTCGGTCGTATGTATCTGTAGAAAATCCGAATGTAATGCTACCTTGATAGGTTTTGGTTTCTGCTATCAATAAATCAGATAATTTTGTCGCCTTACCAACCAAGACAACCAATAGGCCTGTTGCCATTGGGTCTAAGGTGCCTGCATGGCCGACTTCTTTTGTATTTAATTGGTTTCTTAATTTGCGGATGACATCAAATGAAGTCATCCCTGCGGGTTTATCGATTAAGAAGATACCGTCCATATTATCACCTTATTTCATTATACAATAAAATTGTTATTTTTCTCGAAAAAACGTCATTTTACAGTATAATAATAACGAGGTGTTTTTATGCAAATCTTTCAGAAATCTTTTGAAGAACTGTCGAATCGCGAACTCTATCAACTGTTGAAATTACGCAGTGAAGTTTTTGTTGTTGAACAGGCTGCGATTTATCAAGATATCGATGACATTGACTATCACGCTACGCACTTTTTTATTAAAGAAGACGATGTCATTGTGTCTTATATTAGAACCATTCCGTTTGGAATTAAATTTTCAGATGCTGCTTCTTTAGGTCGTGTGGTTTCGTATCCTTTTGTTCGTAATAAAGGGTACTCTAAGGCACTCATCAAAGCAGGTATTAATCATTTATTCAAAACAGAATCTTTAATCCATATTGAAGGCCAAAGTTATTTAAGACAATTTTACGAAAGTTTTGGTTTTGAGGTCACATCAGATATTTATTTGGTCGATGGTATCGATCATTACAAAATGGCTTTACGAAAGTCCATTTAGTTATTTCAATCGAAAAAAAACACGACGCGGTCGTGTTTTTACTTGTTATTGGTTTGAATCCATTTCCAAACAGCGTCTTTTGGTGCAAATCCACTTTGTCTAGAAACTTCAACACCATCTTTAAATAAGATTAAAGTTGGTACACTGGTAATGCCATAGGTTTCTTTTGCTAATGGTCTAAATTGGTCAATATCGACTTTAACAAATGGAATTTGGGGTTGTTCTTCAGATAAGGATTCGAGTTGTGGCATCAACATTTTGCATGGACCACACCAGGTTGCGAAAAAATCTACTAAGACAAGACCTTGTCTACCAATTACTTTATCAAAATCACTACCATCATACGTAATAAGCATATTAAATCCTCCAATTTCATCTTTACTTAAGATAATTATAAAGTATGTAAACGCTTAATTCAAGCCTAAAGCATACTACTTGAGTGCAATTATCGTCACACCATTTAAACCTTCACCTTCGCCGCCATAGCGATAACTGTCCACATAAGGTGAATTTTTAATCACATCATAAACAGCTTTTCTAACCGCCCCTGTGCCAAATCCGTGTATGATTCTAACACTGCGCATGTGGTTTAAAACTGCGGTATCTAAAAATTTTTCAAGTTCTTCTTTAACATCTTCAAAACGATAGCCTCTTAAATCAAGTTCCATCTTCACATCACTGACAATTGGTTTCGATTCGATTGCTTTTTGTTTGGTCGTTTTACGTTGAACAATGGGTTCATCGGTTATTTTTAAATCTTTTGAATCAAATAGGAGTTCAAACATACCAAATTTCACTTTGTATTGATTTTTGACTTTTTGGGTAATGATACCGGTTTGATCATAGGACTTAATAAAGACATGGTCACCCACTTTAAACTCACGAATCAATTCTTTGGTGACATCCTCAAAATCGATTTGCTTGAATTCATACTTAATTTGTGCAATTTCATGATCTTTTAAGTCTTTCATGGATAAAATCTCGATGAGTTCTTGAGCTCTCTCAAGATTGGCTTTCATCTGTTTATCGGCTTCAGCTTTGGTCTTGGCTAAAATGCTATCTTTTTCTGTTTCGAGTTGACGAAGTTTGATTTCGTAGTCCTTTTTCAACTTATCCAGATCGAGTAATTCTTTGGTTAAAGTCTGTTCTTTCTGTTTGACAATTAATGATTCGTCTTCAAATGCCTTAATTGATTTTGTTAAATCATTTTCTTTCAGGCTCGAATAATTACGAGCTAATTGAAGTACAGTTTCATGAAGCCCTAATTTTTTCGCTATATAAAGCGCATTTGAGGAACCACTAATCCCATAATTGATGCGATAAAGTGGTTTTAATGTATCAATGTCAAAAGCAACACTGGCGTTTGCGATGTGCGGATGGGTATAGGCGTACACTTTGAGTTCTGAATAGTGTGTCGTAACGATCATTCTTAGATTATAAGGTTCTAAATAATCCAAGATTCCCATCGCGAGTGCGCTACCTTCTTGTGGGTCGGTACCACTGCCAAGTTCATCGAGTAAGACCAAAATATCATCACTTGCATGGTCGACAATGTGTTTAATTTTTTTCATGTGCGAAGAGAATGTAGATAGCGACTGAAGAATGGATTGTTCATCACCAATGTCCGCGTAAACCCCTTTAAATAGGGATAGATGGCCTTCGGATTTCATGGGCACTAAAATGCCTGATTGAGCCATTAAAGTGAGCAAACCAGTCGTTTTCAAAGCTACGGTTTTTCCACCGGTATTTGGACCACTGATCAAAATCGTACGTTTGATTTCATTGAGCTCAAGTGAAATCGGTACTACTTGCTTGGGATCAATTAGTGGGTGTCTCGCATCGACTAGTTTAATGAATCCTTGGTCATTCATATGAACAGCATACCCATCCATCTCAAGGGCATACTTGGCTTTACTTTGGAGTAAGTCCAAAATAAGTAACGCAGATAGATTCCCTTTAAGGTAGTCAACATCTATTTTCAACTGTGCCGAAAGGTCTTCTAATATTTTGATAATTTCTTGTTGTTCAGCAAAACCCAAGCGTTCTAACTCAACGGTTTTTTCTAAGACTTCAATCGGTTCAATAAATGCGGTAGTTCCCGAAGAGGATTCATCGTGAATGATGCCTTTAAAACTGTGTTTATATTCAGATTTTACTGGTAAACAATAACGGTTATTACGCATTACAATCATCAAATCATTGAGTTGAGAAGCACGTTTTTGTAAAAGACTATTAAGAATATCTCTACGTTGTTGTTCAAGACGTTTGAGTTGTCTACGAATTTGACCTAATGCTTCGGATGCACTATCTAATACAACCCCATCAGGATCAATTTTGGAGTCGATTAGAGCGATTAAATGGTCAGTAGGGAAAAGACTCTCATAGATAAATTTAATATCATCGAAGGCTATTTTATTGCGGTTCATGTCTTTAAACACATTCAAGATATCTTTAGTCATCATCATAAAAAGACGAACACTTAAGACATCTTTGATGGATAAAACTTGACCTATTTGAATCGAATTAAAGATATCATCAATATCATAGTCTTCTATAAATGGAAAAGCCCCCATCCGTGCAATCACGTCTAGGGTTTGTTTGGTTTTTTGAATCTCTTGTTTAACGGTATCTAAATCATCAAAAGGCATCAAGTTTTGAATGTTTTGTTTGGTTGTTTCACACATAGCAAATTTCGATATGCGCGCCAATACGACATCAAACTCGAGGGTCTTGGTAGCGTAACTCATAGTATCACCTCTTACATTTTATCAAATTTTATGTTATAATCATATATAGTCAGGAGAAATTTTATGGCAAATTACAGTTTGAGTATTTCACCCGAACAATTAAATATACTGATGCAAGCATATAAAACGTTCGAACGTGATCACTCGAATCAGTATGTCGCGTTTTCGGCTGTTAAAAATGGATTAACCATCCACGCATATAAAACGGGTAAAGTAGTGCTTCAAGGCGACTATGAGCATGAACTTAGCCACATCAAAAGTTTATTAGGGATTGAAACCTATGCAGCAATCGGATCCGATGAAGTGGGTACAGGTGATTTATTTGGCCCAATCGTGGTTTGTAGTGCGTATGTTTCTAAAGCAGATATCGCATTTTTAGAATCCTTGGGTGTCAAAGATTCAAAAGCGATGAGTGATACAATGATTTCCAAAATCGGTCCGATTTTAGCCAATCGATTGATTCACTCTATTTTAATCTTAAACCCCGAGAAATACAATGAAATGGTGCGTAAAGGCTATAACATGAACAAGATTAAAGCCTATTTACATAACCATGCTATTATCAAAACCTCTGAGAAGTTGACTGAAAAAGTCCCAGTGATTCTCGACCAATTTTGTGAACCACCTATTTACTTTAATTATCTAAAAACAGAAAAACTTATTTATCGTGACATTAGTTTTTACACAAAAGCTGAAAGTGTTCATATCAGTGTCGCTGCTGCTTCGATTATTGCCCGTTATGCTTTCTTAGCGAAGATGCAACAATTCTCGAAGTTCATTGGTCTAAACCTATTGAAAGGTGCAGGTAGTGAAGTGGATAAGCAATTGGTTGAAATCTATCAATCGAGAGGCTACCAAGCGTTGCCACCAATCACTAAATTGAACTTCAAAAACCTTGTTAAGAATCACATCGAAGGACCCAATAAAATAAATTAACCTCCACATTTTAAAGATGTGGAGGTTTTCTCTTTACATATCGTTATTTTCGATTTTTTCAAGGGTTTCTTTAAAAATCGCAGGGGCTTCATGACTGAATTCTAGATAATTTCCTGTTCTTGGGTGAATAAATCCAAGTGTTTTAGCATGGAGGAACTGACCAGTTTCACCAAAGACCGGTTTATTTCCATAGAGTGGATCACCCAAAATCGGATGACCAATATACTGCATATGTACTCTGATTTGGTGAGTTCTACCTGTTTCAAGCACACATTCGATATGGTTATACTTCTTAAAGCGTTTGATGACTTTAAAATGTGTTACTGCAAGTTTGCCATCGTCTGTTACTGCCATCTTTAAGCGATTGATTTCATCTCTACCCACTGGGGTTGAAATCGTACCAGAATCCTCTTCAAAAGGATTCAAACAAATCGCTTCATAAACCCTTCTAACGGTTTTTTCTTGAAGTTGAGATACTAAAGACTCATGGGCAAAATTGGTTTTCGCAACCAACAATAACCCAGAGGTATCCTTATCAATACGGTGTACAATCCCTGGTCGTAATGTACCATTGATATCTGACAAAGTCTTGATTTGATACTTAAGACCATGCACCATGGTCACTTCTTTAAAACTGACAGCTGGATGAACAACCATCCCTTGAGGTTTGTAAACTACAGCAACATCATCATCTTCATACACGATTTCAAGGTTTAAATTGACGGGATCAATTTTCACGACTTCATCGCTCGAGTAGACAGTGATTTCATCATCAAAACGAACACCATAGCTCGCTTTAATCGGTTCACCTTCTAAAAATACTTGTTTCGCATCAAATAATTTCTTAATTTGACTGCGTGTAGTGTCGGTTAACAGTTGTGCGACAAACACATCTGCTCTTAAACCGACTTGTGAGGCTTCAACACTAAATACCCATTTATTCATCGTTTTTGCTCCAAAAAGAATACATCTATTGCAAATAATATTACACCAACTGTTAACGCAGAATCTGCGATATTGAAGGTAGGAAATTCATAAGAACCAAATATGAGTTGGATAAAGTCAACGACGTAACCTAGACGTAGTCGGTCGATAAAGTTGCCTAGTGTACCACCAATCATCAACGAGATAGCGAGACTGTATACCCATTTGCTTTTAAAGTTAACCGATTTGAATAGATAACCAAAAAACACCAAGGAAACCAACGTCACCGAAATTAAAAATAACCAACTGCCTTCGAATAAACTCCAACCAGCGCCATAATTATGACGCTCGATTAAATTGAAAAATCCATCGATGACCACAATCGTACGATTACCAATTTGGGTCACAGTCAAATATTTGGTAATTTGATCTAAAATGATGATTATACCGATTATCACGATACCTATTATCATACAATATAACCTCCAAAGCTAAGATACAGTCCGTACACGAGCGCGAACCATAATAATCCATACACATAACTGTGTAATTTGAATAGCCTTCTTATTTTATCAAATTCAGTCGGGTTTGAATAGTCTTTCAAGTAATCAATTTGAAGAATATGTGATAACCAAATCCAAAAATACCCGAGTAACGCCCCATAAACGATAAAAACCTTAATATAGGTGACAAACATCAATAAGTTGATGATCAACAAAGCGGGTAATAAAGTGGCTAAAAAAGCTAAACCCAGCGTAGAAACGATATATTTGAAGTACTGACCTTTATTCCAAGGTTTTATAAGGGTTCGAATCAGTGTTCTACCCTCAAGATAATCTCGCCATAACGATGTTAATCGCTTCATCGAAATCACCTACCTTAATGAGTTGAAACTGTGGGTTTTTAAGCGTTTCATAAACAGCCAAGGCTGCATCATAATTGGCTTCACCACACAAGAATAGATCAATATCATGGTCATAAGCCGTCCAAATCTTTTGTTCAATACCACCAATTTCACCAATGGTACCATCAAGTTCAATGGTCCCAGTGCCTGCAATCTTTAAGGCTTTTAAATCGATGTTTAATAACTTCATATATAAATCTAAGGTTTGAATGAGTCCGCCTGAAGGTCCACCAATGAAGTCAGTTTGGTAGTTTGTGGTTAGAGGAGGTGTCGTATCAATCTCGAAATAGGGTTCTAGAAGGATACCATAACGATCGATTGAAGGCACTTTATGAAGCGTTAATGTCTTCACTTCGTTGTCACGGAGAACTTTAACCGTAACTGTATCTTGATTTGAAAAATACCCAAAAAACTCATTTTGTGGCACATTAGTGTGGGATACACTTTCAACTTCAATTAAAATGTCACCCAATTCAATGCCAGATTGTAAAGGGTCCACATAGCTAACAATGTATCCAAGAGATTCATATGAAATTGTAATCGTTGGATCCACGAGATTTGCTTTGGTATAGGCTTGAATGGTTGCGTATTGATAGCTGATTTCTTCAGCGATTTGACCCATTTTGTATTGGTCTAATGCACTGATCCCTTTATAAGCATCGGGTAATGGAGAGACATCAATTTTCTTCGATAGCGTCGCGATAAAATATTGAAATAGTGTCGGACGGTCCATACTGACGACATAAATTGTGTAAAAATGCGGGTCTTTCGATTCATCAACAATGGTATTCACCGGAGACAAATCACCGGTTAATGTTAAACTTTGATTCGGTAGTCTGTATGTGAAAGAGATGAGTAAACCCAAATATGCAACTACCATCATCAAACTTAGAGCTTTGTGTTTCAATAACCACTTCATGGTTTAATCTCGATTTGACCTAAGTGAAATTGTCTAATTTTAACACCAGCAGCGGATAACATGCGTAAAGAAGCTTGCACGGAAGCGGTGTTTTCATATTTATTTTCTTGGTAAACCAATTCCTTAATACCACTTTGAATGAGTAGTTTGGTACATTCATGACATGGGAAAAGAGTCACATAGCATACCCCATTTTTAATGGATTGTGTCGCATTTAGTATGGCATTCGCTTCAGCATGAACTACATAAGGGTATTTAGTTTCTTGCAAGTCGCCTTCTTTTGTCCAAGGGAATTCGTCATCCGATAACATTTGTGGCAGTCCATTGTATCCAATCCCAATAATGCGTTTATCAGGATTAATAATGCATGCGCCTACCTGTGTGTTAGGGTCTTTAGAACGTAAAGCTGATAGTGAAGCTACCCCCATGAAATACTGATCCCATGAGATATAATCAGTTCTTTTCATTTTTTTCATCTTCCTTTAATAAGCCTAAATTGACATGGCAATAGCCATTAGGATTCTTGATTAAATAGTCTTGATGATATTCCTCTGCTTTATAGTAGTTTTTTAATGGTTCAACCACAAGAACAAACTTACGGTCGACAAGGGCTTGTCTTTCTGCGATGTATTTTCTAGAGATTAACGCATCTTCTTCAGCTTCAAAATAAACACCAGAACGGTATTGTAAGCCAATATCATTCCCTTGGCGATTGAGTGTAAATGGATTAATAATTCTAAAGAAATGCTCAAGAATCGTTCTTAAGGATACGATATTTTCATTATATTCCACTAAAGTGACCTCAGCATGGGTAGCAACCCCATTACATACTTCTTTATAGGTTGGGTTTTCTTTATTTCCATTTGCGTAACCTACTTCGGTATGAGTGACCCCTTTTAAATCTCTAAAATAAGCTTGGACACCCCAGAAGCATCCACCGGCTAATACAATTTTTTTCATATGATTACCTCCAAATTACTTTATAAATATCATACCTTATAATGGGCTTTTTGACTAGTAACTAACACAAATTAATGCTTAAATGTAGATTATGTGACGGATTGGTTTTTTTGAAATGCGAACACTTTGTCAATCCTTCTCTCAAGGGTATAATAAAAGATGAAGATTTTACAAATTTACTGACAAAATGACCTATCTCGATTGTTATATAGGTGTCAAGGGTAGTTGGGAGTGATTGGATGTTCGATCAATTAAAGTTAAAATTGGCGATGCGAGACCTAAAAAATGGTCAAGCAAACGCCATTGAACAGATTTATGACATGACAAATCGAATGGTATATTACCAAATATATCAAATCGTTAAACGTAAGGAAGTCACTGAAGACCTCATGCAAGACGTCTACATGAAAGTCTATCAAAATAGACATCTTTACTCAGACGATCAACCCAAATCGTGGATTTTAAAAATAGCTCGAAATAAAGCGATCAACCATTATCACAAACAACAGCGTGAAACATTGATTGATGTCGAATTAATCAATCAACCAACCCAAGATAACTCAGATACACCACTCATCGATTTGGCAGCCCAAATCCTAGATGAACAAGAATTTATGATTGTGATGCAATGTGTGGTTGAGGGAAAAACCCGAAAAGAGGTTGCTACTCAACTGAACTTATCGACATCTGGTGTCACATTTAAACTCGGTGTTGCCCTAGACAAATTAAAAAACCAGCTGGAAGGAGGTACCAATCATGACTAAAAAAGACTTGATGAGACAATTAAAGCACGAAGGTCAATCCATCGAACTCGATAAAGATCGCATTTTATCCCAAATCCCTAGACAAGAAAACATAAAACGCTCATTATCTTGGCATCCAAAACTCATCATGACGCTTGTTATACTGTTGATGGTGGTGGTTGGTATCACCTTATTTAGAGAAAACCCAACAGCACCAAGCATTATCACGGTAGATATCAATCCATCGATTGAATTGACTGTCGATCAAGACGATACCATCATTGATTATCGCGCTTTAAACCTAGATGGTGAAGTTGTTCTTGAAACATTGAACCTTTCTACGATTAATATGACTGAAGCCATTGAGCTGATCATCAATCAAGCAACTGCTTTAGGCTATATGGATATGAGTTCTACTGTTCAAGTAACAGCGTTTAACTCAAAAATCAGTCAAGAGAATGCACTTAATGAACGTTTAAAAAACCATTTTAAAAACCGTATTGTACTTTCTGAAATTACCACTGAGATTAAGGATGAAGCGAAATCATTAGGTATCAGTCCTAGAAAACTAATCTTAATTCAGTCCATCATTCAAATGAATCCAGACAATGAATTAGATGATTTGATTGAGTTGACAATTCCGATTCTCAATGAAATGAAACGCTCCTATGTAGCTGCTGAAATTCAAGAGTTGAAAGAAACCTTAGAAACCTACAAAGCGGAACTCGAACTTCAAAAAGCAACATTAGTGACTGAAATAGAGACTTATATCCAGACGTTAAATTCAGAAATTGAAGCATTAAAATTGCTCTATAGTGATAATTTGATTACATTTAATCAAGATTACATCACATTTTCAAATACCTATTTTCCAAACGCACAAATACCGCTATTACCTACAAAAAAATATCAGAAACTACTTCTCTTAGAATCCAAGCTTGAAGCCTATGAAGTCTATTTGAAAAATCAAGTTGAAATGGTGTTTGATGTTCACATGCGCGGTTTATATACCCATCTGGTAGATACCCATGCCAATTTAATCAGTTTAAGAAATTGGGTACCACCCACTCAAAACTTCACAACCCTAACAACGATTGAGCTATATTTAGAAGCGTCGCTCTATGATCAACTCTTCTTATCGGTTGCGAAAAGGTTAGATTTACTATTGAATCAACCGGTACAAGGTTCAGGTCAAGCCTACCTAGGTTTACTTGAAATGACCTATGAAGAATTTATGATTTACTATGAATCTGATCAAGTGTCAGAAACGCTAAAAACCTCGAATTATATTCAAAATATCTTAAATTTATATCAAGAAAAGGAGTCCTAAACTATGAAAAAACTATGGTTATTAACATTTATTCTCATCACGACGATCCTCTTAGTAGGCTGTCGTGAAAACGTAAATCCAGCGAATGCTGTCATCACGATGGATATCAACCCAAGCATTGAGATTACGACCAATGCGGGAGGGAAAGTTGCTTCTGTTACCCCACTCAATGACGATGCACAAACCCTATTGATGGATACCGATTTTGAAGGGGATGCAGCAGTGGATGTCGTGGTTGAAATTGCTGAGCTGGCGAGACAATTTGGCTATCTCAAAGGAAATGCTGAAAATGCATTGGTAGTAACGACTGAAATGGACAATGAACTCCGTATGAATCGAGTTCAATCCATCCTCAGAAATCGAATTAAAGATCATTTAGATCAGAAAAATATCCCAACAGACATCATTGATGGGAACGCACTCATAGTTCAAGCAGATATCGATATGGCGAATCAATTGGGTATCTCAGTTGGCAAATATCGAATCATCAAAATCGCGATGTCGCTCGATGTTGAACTCACTTATGAAGAAGCACTATCGATGAGTGTGAGTGAATTACTTGGAATCATTCGTGAACACCGTACAACACTCAAAGACTTCGCATCAGACCATGTAAGACTCGCATTTCTACAACTTCAATCCAATGCGAAAGCCGCTTTCCATTACCTTAGAGTATCCTATATTGAAACACAGGCTAATCTTATGTTATTAACAAATCCAGCTGGATTTGTTGCTTTACTGGTTGATTCAGATTTAGATGCTCAAGGTTTAGTGGCTCTATATAGCGATTATGTAGATTCAATTGAATCCATTGAAATTCCATCACCTGAGGCTTACATCAACTCAATCCAAGCTAAATTGGATGCGGATGAAACCATTCAAGCAAAAAATACTGAGTTAGAAGCATTAAAAGCAGAATTTAAAGTGCTTTATGAAGAATACCGTGGTGATCGTTCAAAACGTGCTGAATGGATTACAGAAGCTCAAGCGATTTTTATGGACTACATGGCACTTAAAGCAGAGATTGATCTACTCGTCAAAGCGTATGTTGATGCTGAAAACATACCAAGTCCTTACTTATTCTTCTATCAAAATGGTGAACTAGACATCATTTTACTTGAAAACTTTATGGATAATTACCGTGAAATTCGTGAGAATTATCGCCAACAATTCCTCGATCATCAAGTCGATTTAGCTGCTTTTGAAGAATTGTTCACCAACACTATCAAAGTTCAACTTCAAGTTGCTTTACAACAATATCAACAAGTGCTCAATCAATTTAGAATTCAAATGGCTCAAATCAGTATTGAAGCTCGTATGGAATTCCGTTATGAGCATCTAATAAGACAACAAACACAACAAAATAATGGCTAAATGAAGCTAAAAAAGAATAAAGACGATTGCTCGTCTTTATTTTTTTATAATTAAATTGAGTTCTTCTAGTTGGTTTTCTGCAACCGTTGAAGGAGCCTGCATCATGAGGTCTCTCGCACTTTGTGTTTTCGGGAAAGCGATGACGTCTTTGATGTTCTTAGTCCCAGTCATGAGCATGACTAGACGGTCAAGACCAAGGGCTAAACCACCGTGTGGCGGGGTACCATATTTCAAGGCACCGACTAAGAATCCAAAGCGTTCTTCAATGGTTTCTTTTGATAGACCAATCGCTTCAAACATTTGTTGTTGGATATGGGATTCATGGATTCTAACAGAACCCCCACCCAATTCATACCCATTTAATACAATATCATACGCTTGTGCACGACACGCTTTTGGATTAGAAACTAATAGTGGTTTATCTGCTTCTTTAGGTGAGGTAAATGGGTGATGGGCTGCTGTTAAGGAACCATCCTCATTGACATCAAATAGAGGCCAGTCGATGATCCAAACAAAGCGGTATTCATTGTCACTTGCAAGGTTTAAATAATCACCGAGTTCTTTTCTTAAAGCCCCAGCAGCTTTCGAAGCGGACTCATAATCCTTACCAGAAATGATGAGTAATAAGTCGTTTTCGATTAAACCGGAGGTTTCAATGAAGGCTTTTGGATCTGTAATGTTTTTTAACAAGGACCCAGATAATTCATGGTTTTGAACCTTTAAGAATGCTAAAGCATCGCCATGGTTCTTTTTCACAGTCGTTGTAAAACCATCCAATTCTTTTCTCGAAAGGGACGCGCCATTAGGGACAACAAAGCCACGAACAGTCTTATTAGCTAGGAATGAGATTTGATAGTGGTCTAATAAAGGATTTAAGTCCTTTAATAATAATCCAAAGCGAAGGTCTGGTTTATCTGACCCATAAAGTGACATCGCTCGATCGAACGCCATACGCTCAATGGGTAACTTCACTTCATAATTTAGGATTTTCTTAAATGTATACGCAATGACACGTTCTACCATTGATTGGATTTCGTTTTCGGTTAAGAATGAGGTTTCAATATCGACTTGAGTAAACTCGAGTTGACGGTCTGCTCTTAAGTCTTCGTCGCGGAAACATCTCGCAATTTGAAAGTATTTTTCAAAACCTGCAACCATATAGAGCTGTTTGTAGATTTGTGGGGATTGAGGTAATGCGTAGAACTCACCTGCGTATAGTCGAGATGGAACTAAGAAGTCTCTCGCACCCTCTGGGGTTGATTTACCGAGAATTGGGGTTTCAAATTCATTGAATCCTTCAGCGAGAAGGGCTTCTCTAACTGCTTGTGTGATTTGAGCGCGCTTGATCATGTAATTTTGCATGACAGGACGTCTTAAGTCAAGGTAACGGTATTTGAGACGCGTGTCTTCTAAGGAAGTATCTTCATTGCTAATACCAATTGGTGGGGTTTCAGCGGTATTTAAAACTTTGAGTTCATCAATATCGACTTCGATTTCACCAGTTGCCATATTAGGATTGGCAGATTCTCTTAAAATGACCACACCTGTGACGTCAATGACGTATTCACTTCTTAGGGTGCTTGCGAGGTCATAGGATTTATGTCCTGGTTGGACTAAAAGTTGTGTGATCCCGAAACGGTCACGTAAGTCGATGAAAATGAGACCGCCCAAATTACGTTTACGAGCTACCCAACCTTTTAAATGGACGGTTTGTCCAAGATGTGATTTGTTTAATTCATTGTTATGATGTGTATATGCCATATTATTTACCTAACCAGCTCTTGAGCGAACGAATCGCAATCTTGACTGGTATTTCTTCCTGTTGTTGTGTATTTGTATTCTTGAGTGATACGGTTTTATTGGCTATTTCAGATTCACCAATAATACCTAAATATTTCGCATTCGATTTTAAACCAGCTTTGAGTTGAGCTTTGAATGAGGTAGAAACGAAATCCATATCAGCAACTAAGCCCTGATTTCTCGCTTCAAACAAGAGTTTTAACGCTTGAATGCGGGCTTGTGTATCGATAGCGATAAAGAAGACATCGTTGGTTTCATCGTCTTTGAAATGAATATTCTCTGATTCCATAGCGATGATTAAGCGTTCCATACCGAAAGCGAAACCGATGCCAGGTAAATCAGGTCCACCTAATTCTTTGACTAAGGATTGATAACGACCACCACCACCGAGTACGTTTTGAGCACCAAAGCCTTCAATATCGGCTTCAATTTCAAATACAGTATGGGTGTAATAGTCCAAACCTCTGACGAGTTTAGGCGCGATTTCATAATCAATACCTGCAACATCTAAATACGTTAATACCGATTGGAAATAGGTTTTAGAACTGTCATTTAGATAATCTTGTGTGGTTGGGGCTTTGATGACGGCTGGATGATTTTGATCGATTTTGCAATCTAAAATGCGGAGTGGGTTTTTATCGATACGTGCTTTACAATCCTCACAAAGCGTTTCTACATGAGGTGTAAAGTGGCTTTGTAATGCAGCTTTGAAGGCAGCTCTTGAGTCGTTATCACCAAGGGTATTGATGCGCACACGGACCCCTTTTAAACCCAATTTTTGGATGAATGAGTACGCTAATCCAATCACTTCTGCATCGAGTGCAGGGTCATTTGAACCAATCGCTTCAACTCCAAATTGAGAGAATTGTCTAAAACGACCTTTTTGAGGGCGTTCATAACGGAAATTCGGTCCGATATAGTAGAGTTTATTGAGTGGGGTTTCAACATAGAGTTTGTTTTCAACAAAACTACGAATGACCCCTGCGGTACCTTCAGGACGGAGGGTCAATTCACGGTCCCCTTTGTCCATAAAGTTATAAGTTTCCTTGGTTACCATGTCTGATTGTTCATTTTGACGATGGAATACTTCCTTATACTCAAAAATTGGGGTTCTAATTTCCTTGTAACCAAATTGGACACAAATTTGTCGAGCCTTTTCTTCAAGCATATGCCACTTGTGAGATTCGGTTGGTAATACATCATACGTACCTTTTGCTTTGCTAATCATCGTGTATAATTCCTCCATTTTTCATATATATAAACATCGTGAAAACGGTGCGTTTTCGGGTGAAAAAAACTTTGTGGATTGACTTCAATAAACTGATAACCCGCTTTTAAGATCACACGTTGGCTGGCCATATTTTCCTTAATGTGTTTAATAACGACTCTGTCGATGTCTAACGTGTCAAAAGCGACTTGCGTCATGGCCTTAACACATTCAGTCATAATGCCTTGGTTCCAATAGGGTCTAGCCAGTACATAACCAATTTCACACGAATTCATTTTGTAATTAAACGTGTGGAATTCAATTGTACCAATCATTTTTTGATTGGATTTATCAAGGATTGAATAACCAATTGGTTCTTGGCGGGATAATCGTCGGAAATAGGTGAATTTTATCATGGTTCGTGCTTCTTTAATGGATTTGAATGGGCCCCAAGTCAAAAACTCAACGGTCAAGGGATCACGACCTACCTCATAAAAATCGTGGGCATCTTTTTTCAATAGGGTTCTTAAAATCACCCGGTCCAATTCAATTGTGGGCATTTTTCGGTTTGAAAACATGTCAATCACCTATCCCCAAAAAAAATAAAAAGCGGCCTTATTGCTAAGGACGCTAAAAATGCGCGGTACCACCTTAGTTCTATGGTTACCCATAGCCCTCAAATTGTAAGGTCCTCCTGAATTGTCCCTGAGTGGCGCTTTCTAGATGCTTTCACCGTTCATCCTCGCTAAAAGAGTATGCCGTCTCATTCTTTTCAATCAACAGACGATTAAATTACACATCAATAATACAATAATTGAAGCCTAAAGTCAATCTATAGCGATTCTTTGAATTGCTTAATCTTGGCTTTAATCGGCTCCTTGTAAAAGTTATAGGTA
>CAZXLG010000018.1:11574-22044 GCA_964641335.1 uncultured Paracholeplasma sp. | reverse complement strand
CCGTCAACATGCGCAACAATGGCACTACCAGAGTCTTTTGCAGAACGGTATTCAATACCTGTACCAACGATTGGAGAATCTGGTACAAGTAGAGGCACGGCTTGACGTTGCATGTTCGCACCCATTAACGCACGGGAGGCGTCGTCATGTTCTAGGAATGGAATCGATGAGGTCGCAACCGATACGATTTGTTTCGGAGAAACGTCCATGAAATCGACTTTCTTAGATGGGTAAGCACGGGTATCCCCCATGAAACGACCAATGACAGTTTCGCTCTGGAAATAGCCATTTTCGTCCACTTGGGAGTCCGCGGATGCGATGATATGATGTTCTTCTTCACCCGCAGTGAAGTAGACATAATCGGAAGTCACAAACGGACGTTCAGGGTCTGATTTGTCAACCTTTAAGTATGGGGTTTGAATAAATCCATATTGGTCCACTTTCGCATAGCTTGCTAAAGAGGAAATCAGACCAATGGATGGACCTTCTGGGGTTTCAATTGGACAAATACGACCATAGTGAGATTCGTGAACGTCACGCACTTCGACACCGGCTCTGTCTCTTGCAAGACCACCAGTACCTAAAGCGGAGACTCTACGTTTTTGAGTTAACTCAGCAAGTGGGTTAATTTGATCCATGAATTGGGATAATTGGGAGCTTCCAAAGAATTCTTTTAAGGAAGCCGTTAATGGTTTGATGTTGATTAAGGATTGTAAAGACGCTTCTTTAGCATCCGCAGTCGACATCTTATCCTTAATGTTCTTTTCAAGTTTCGCTAAACCGATTCTGAATTGGTTCTTTAAGAGTTCACCAATCAATCTTAAACGACGGTTGGATAAGTGGTCGATATCATCGATTCTACCCACACCATCATATAAGTTAAGATAATAAGAAATCGAAGCGATGATATCAGATACTGTGATATGAAGTCTGGTTTCACGAGAGTCGTGTCCAATTATTTCAATAATATCTTTATCGTCTTTTGAATCCTTAGCAGCCTTGACTTGGATGACTTCTACGAATGTATCACGACGTTGTGATTCCTTACGATAGAATTCACCTTTCTTACCAGAGACTAAGAAGTACTTGATGACGTTTTCATCTAACTTGTTACGGTTGATTTGGAGTTCAAGTAAGTTTTCATCGGTAATTTCATAACCACAATACATGATTGGTTTATGATCTCTTTGAGACTCAACGGATTCATGTTTACGGTAATCTTCAAGGATGTCAATATCTTGTTTAGCATAAACAGTAGCGTATTTTAAGTCCTCAAGGGATTTAAGATTGAGCTTGTTTTCATAGATTTGGAAATACACTTCGTCTGTGACTTCTGTACCTTCATAGAATAGAACAGAATCATCGGCTAAGAGAATATCGTGGTCAATGAATGTGCGTAAGTATCTTAAGGAAGCGTAGTTCAAGCCTTCTCTATTCACAAGTAAGGTTTGTCTCACTTCAGGGGTTAACACACTACCTGCTTCAACGATGACTTCACCGGTTAAGAGATTCACGATGTTTTGGTCAATCTTGATTTCTTTCGCATATTCAATTGGGTTAATACCATCAATCTTGCCATAAAGGTCTAACATTAATTTAGCTTTAGAGGCATCTTTTTCATAGACAGTATTGCCATTTGTGTCTTTCTTTTGGAAGACGAGGTTATTTCTGTTCTTGTAGATGAGGTTACGAATTTCTTGGGTAATCTTAGTTCTTGCAGGAACCAATAAACCCGCTTCTTTCGCATCAGCTGGAATGTAAAGAATGTCTTCTTTAGCATATTGTTCGAATAAATCCGAAGTCTTGATACCAAATACTTCGTTTTCAGATTCGTTTTGTAGGCTGGCTTCTTTCGATAAAACCACTTTTCTTAAAGCGTCACGGTGTTGGCTAAGTAATTCTACTGAAGCCACATCGACCACTTGGTCTTTTGAAACCAAGATTGCTTTAGTCACAGGGTCTACCACATCTTGAGCATATTTATAAATGGCTGGTTGGTTTGGCGCTGTAATTCCTTGTGCGATGGTCATTAAGCGATTTGTAATATCCAGCTTTTGTTTGAATTTGTAACGTCCAACTTCTTCTAAATCGTAACGTCTTGAATCAAATAAACGGGTACGAACGAACTCTTTGGCTGCAGAGACTGGGATTTTTTCACCTTGTCTAAGCTTAGAGTATAAGTCTTCAATAGCTGTATCGGAACTTAAAATGCCTTCCTTTTCATCCTTCTTGAAGGTTTCATCTAACATCTTCTTGTAGGTTGGGAATAGCTTCTTAATTTCTTCAATTCCATCAAAACCAAATGCTTGTAAGAGTGAGGTTAAGGATACCTTTTTACTTCTGTCGAGTTTACCATAGAATATATTCTTGGCACCCATTTCATATTCAAGCCAAGCCCCTCTGGTCGGGATCACTTGGGAGAGATAACGGTGAGTGTTGGTCTTCTTGTCAAAATCACTGGTGAAATATACACCTGCAGATCTCACAATCTGTGAAACAACGACACGCTCAGCACCATTAATGATAAAAGTCCCCACAGGTGTCATGTATTGGAAATCACCCATGAATAGTTGTTTCTCAATAACAGTGCCTTGGATTACATTTTCAAGTCTGACTGTAACAAATAATGGTCTTGAATAACTGGTGTCACGAATCTTCGATTGGACGATGTCGTATTTCGGTTCTTCAAAACGGTGGTTAGTAAAGTACAGTTTGAAATCGCCATTATATGATTCAATCGGTGAGATGTCCTCAAATAATTTTGCTAACCCTTCATTTACAAACCAATCGAATGATTTAGTCTGTAATTCGATCAAATCTGGCAATTCAATCTCATGACGCATTTTAGAGTAGTTGCGTCTAACTGCTTTCTTACCGTACTGCACTGTACGATATCCCATATAGCCACTCTCCTATCTTTTTTGGGGTAAAACGGTTATATATTTATATATAAAGCACGTCTTTATGCATTTTACAATATTATCACATATATTAATATATGTCAATAACATTTATAAGATTTTTTTATTTCGAATGATGAAATACCCTTTATTTTTATCAACTATTTCAACCATTTGAAAGTGTTCCTTTAAAAACTTTAGACTGGACTCAGCACCTTGCTTTTTTTGGATAACAATCCATAGTTCTCCCTGATTATTCAGGTGTTTATAGCTCTCTTCATAGAGCGCAAATATGGTTTGTTTTCCTGCACGAATAGGTGGATTGAGTAAGATGATGTCAAAGCTGGCTTCAATTGATTTAAAACCATCGCTTAATATAACGGTTGCGGAAACGTCATTTTTTAATAAATTTTGCTTCGCTAAATCAACCGCTCTTTCGTTGACATCGGATAGGGTTACTGTCAGATTTGGATACGTTTTTTTAATGATCGTACCGATTGGACCATACCCACAACCCAGGTCTAAAAACGACTTTGCACTTTCAAATGGTTGAAAGGCTTCAACCAAATTTTTAGATCCAAAATCGAAATAGTTTCGCGAAAACACGCCACTGTCAGTCAAAAAACGGAAGGTTTTTCCGTTCATTGACAAACTATACTCGTGGATGTCGTGTTTTAAAGCTGAATTGTTTTCAAAATATTGTCCACTCATTCAGAATCCTCGTTTGTAAAGCGAAAAACCAGAGTTATCCTCTGGTTCAAAAAGTTTCGTTAATTACTTAATTTCAACTTCTGCGCCTGCAGCGACTAATTTTTCTTTAGCTGCTTGAGCGTCTTCTTTCTTAACTTTTTCTTTAACGATGCTGTTTGGAGTTTCAGTTAATGTCTTCGCTTCAACTAATCCAAGACCAGTTAATTCACGAACAACTTTGATAACTTCAAGTTTCTTAGCGCCGAAATTCTTAAGTACGACATTGAATTCTGTTTGTTCTTCAACGACTGCTGCAGCTGCTGCTGGTGCTGCTGCGGATACTGCTGTAGGGTCGATACCGAATGCTTCTTTTAATCCGTCTACTAATTCTTTGATTTCAAGAATTGACATTTCTTTTAATGCTTCGATGAAAGCTGCTTTTGTTAATTTTGCCATGATAATATTCTCCTTTATTAGTTTAGTGTTATGCGTTGGCTGTTTCTGGGTTTGCAATCATGTTTAAACCGACTGCTAATTCGCGTAAAGGCATTAATAAGCCTGCTGCGAGTTGTGTTAACAATGTTTCGTAAGATGGTAATGTAGCAAGTGCATTTAAGTCCTTTAAGGATGCAGATCTGCCTTCAATGATACCAGCCTTCATGGAAACATGTTCATTTTTCTTTGCGAATTCGAAAATTACGCGAGCTGGAGCTACAACGTCATTTAATGAGAAAGCAATTGCTTTCGCACCAACGAAGTGTTCAGCTAATTCAGCGTGACCAGTTACTTCAACGGCACGGCGCGCGATATTATTTTTAAATACTTGTGCGTCGCAACCAGCTTTACGTAATTGGATACGTAAGTCAGTAAAGTCTTTTACAGATAGTCCGGCATAATCAAACGCAACGATCGTTTTTGCTTCTTGGATTCTGCCAACCAGTAATTCGACTTGACTCTTCTTGCGTTCTAAAATAGAACTGTTCATCTGGTTTCCTCCTTGTTTTATTTCTAAAAAATAAACCCTCTTTGCCATGACAAAAGAGGGTTAAAAATACAACTTTATATCCTCGGTAGGAAATTAAGCTCAATGGCACCTACTGTCTATGGCGATATTAGATTTTTTTAACTTAATTATCCTCTTAATGATTCTTCATCAAGACGGATGCCAGGTCCCATTGTGGATGATACAGTGATGTTCTTCATGTATACACCTTTAACGGTAGTTGGTTTTAAACGATTTAATACTTGGTAAATAGTCTTTGCGTTATCTGCTAATTTTTCAGAACCGAATGATACTTTACCGATTGGCGCTTGAATGTTACCAACCTTATCAACACGGTACTCAATTTTACCATTCTTAATTTCTTTAACTGCCTTAGTTACGTCCATAGTAACTGTACCTGTCTTAGGGTTTGGCATTAGGCCTTTTGGACCTAAAACTCTACCTAATTTACCAAGTTCAGCCATTACGTCTGGTGTCGCAACCATGACATCGAAATCGAACCATCCACCAGCTATTTTTTGAATCAATTCAGTGTCGCCTGCAAAATCTGCGCCAGCTGCAAGAGCTTCTTTAGCTTTTTCACCGCGTGCAATTACTACAACGCGTTGGGTTTTTCCGGTTCCATGAGGTAAAACGATGGCGCCACGTAAGTTTTGTTCAGCCTTGCGTGGGTCAATGTTTAAGCGAAAAGCAATTTCGACTGTTGCATCAAACTTTGTAGTTGATGTTTTACCAACTAAATCGAACGCCTCAGCTACTGCGTATTTCTTAGTTTTGTCAACTAACTTAGCAGCTTCGACGTATTTTTTTCCTCTCTTCATATGGTTTCCTCCTAAAATGTGGTCTAGCGGGATATCCTCCCACAATTTAGATGATGATATCTAAATTATTTTGGTACTACGATCGAAGTAATTAGTCTTCGATGGTAACGCCCATTTGTCTTGCAGTTCCTTCAAGAATCTTCATCGCTGCTTCAACTGTGTAGGCATTCAAATCTGGCATCTTCAATGTAGCTAATTCTTTCAACTTATCACGTTTGATTGAACCAACCTTTTGTTTTAATGCATTTTTAGAGCCGCTTTGAATATTTGCTGCTTTCTTGATTAAGTCGCTTGCTGGTGGTGTTTTTGTTACGAATGTAAATGAACGATCATCAAATACAGAAATCACTACCGGAATAACATAACCGACTTTGTCTTTTGTTGCTTCGTTGAATTGGGTGCAGAATTGAGGAATATTAACGCCTGCTTGACCTAGTGCTGGTCCTACTGGTGGCGCTGGATTCGCCTTTGCTGCTGCAATTTGCAATTTGACAACTTTGACTACTTTTTTAGCCATGTGACACAACCTCCTTTATCCTATGAGTATGTGGTCAACGGATCTGCTTTCGCAATCCTTCCACTACGGTGTATCCATACACGCCTTGATATTTTATCATTACATAGTAATAATGTCAACCAAAAATGGAAACTAATTTGCGAGGGACTCCAATTTGTGCATAAATGCTTCAAATAGAGGTGCTTGTTCAGGATATTTTTTATCTTTGAGATGATAACTAAACGCGATATAGCGGTCATCTTTAAATGTTAATTTAAGGTAGCGATCTTTAAAATTGTATTTCCCGAGTTCAATCTCTTTAATCTCATTGAAGTGAAATGAATATTTTTGTCCTTCATATGTCAGCTTAAGTAAGCCGTCAAAGGTATAAATTGTAAACGTATCTTCATCAAAACTCATCAATGCTTCAGGGAAGCCAGGGATAATCAAACCATCGTTAGGAAGTATACCAATACGAACGATTTGTGCATTTTGGATGGTCTCTTGTTTTTTTAAGTATTCAATTAATTCTATTGTTTTCATAGGTATCTCCTTGAGCAAATCATTTTATATTTCGAATTCGAAATGTTATAGTAAGAGTATCCGAGGTGATTAATTATGAGCATATACCATCAAACCGATGCAATCTACCCTGCATCACTCACATTAAGAATTAGAAATGTCGATAAATCTAAATATTTTTATACTGAAATTTTAGGTTTTTCCATCCTTGAAGAAACGGATGACCACATCTATTATACCATTAATGGTAAAGATATTATTTTGAAGACGCTGATTGATTTGAAGGCGTCACCGAGACTCACAACACAAGGTCTATACCATGTTGCTTATCTATTACCCGACAAAAAGGCACTTGGTCAATTGGTCTATCATATTGCGAAAAACAAATACCCAATTACTGGCGGGGCAGACCACGGTATTTCCGATGCCCTTTATCTAAATGACCCGGATGGTAATGGCATTGAACTTTATGTAGATAAAGATCCTACTTTTTGGCACGATATTGATACTCATCCAGAAAAGATTGAAAATCAACCCTTTGATTACGACTATTATCTAAGTATCAATAAAACACTTTTCAAAAAGATTGATTCTAAGACTATCTTAGGTCATATGCATCAACATACCGTCAACCTAAAACAAAGTTCTGAGTTTTATCAAAACGTATTGGGTTATGATCTAATCTTAAATGTGCACAGTGCGCATTTCCTTTCTTCTAAAAAATATCATCACCACTTAGCTTTGAATACTTGGGCTACGCCAGTTAAAGCGAAAGCGGATGCGGTGGGTTTAATCGATGTGACTTATTTGGTTGGGACAGATCATAATTTCAATCGCGTCATTGAAGCCTTAAATACGCTAAAGGTAAAGTACCAATTGATCGATGGCGTGATTTATACCCAAGACCCCGATGGTGTCAATTTAATACTAAAAAAGTGAGTCCGCGGACTCACTTTTGTTTTTCTACTTGATCGAAGGATACTTCTGTTGGTGTACCACGGCCGAAAATTTCAATTGAAATGATGGCTGTTTCTTTATCATTATCGAAGGAAACCACTTTACCAGTTTGACCAGCAAATGGACCGGAAATGATGTTGACAGTTGAACCAACTGGGTGTTTGAATGTCGGCTTTTCAATGATACCCACTTTTAGCAAGATTTGATTGATTTCATCTTGTGGAAGCGGTACTGGTTTAGTTCTACCACCAGAGGACCCTAAGAAGCCTGTAACTTTCGGTGTATTACGGATGACGTGCCAAGAATCGTCTGTGATGATCATCTCAACAAAGACATACCCTGGAAACATCTTTCTAACTTTTTCTTTTGGATTACCATTCTTATCTTTTTCAACATAAGTTTCTTCCGGCAATACCACTCTAAAAATCAGGTTTTGCATCCCCATCGATTCGATACGGCGTTCAAGGTCTTCCTTGACGGACGATTCGTAACCGGAATAGGTTTGCACGATATACCAGCGACGCGGATCTATCATTAGAATAAGTTCCCTGTGATGTTGGCGATGAGTAAGTCGAATGCGAAGAATAACATTGCGAAGAAAATAACGAAAATAATCACACGTACGCTTGCGTCCAAATAGACTGCCCAAGTCGGCCATGACATTTTCTTTAATTCTGGTAAAGCTGGGACGAAGAACGGATAAATAACGAGTAACAAACCAATGATGGAGATACCCAATAAAATACCTGCAAATAAGTTAGGATAGTCTGAGATTAGTGGAATCGGACCATCTTCTGTGGTTAGGATACCACTTAAAATCATAATGGATAAAGCTAAAGATAAAGATGCTAGAACACCAAGTAGTAAATTCTCCCATCTGTATTCAGTGGTTAATACTTCAACTAACTTACTCTTTTGTTCTGTCGCTTTTTGTTTGACTGCCATAATAATAGCCTCCTATTTACTTTCTTTATGTAGGGTATGTTTGTTACACTTAACACAAAACTTTTTGATTTCAAGACGCTCTTTTTGAACATCTTTATTCTTGGTCGTTTGGTAGTTACGACTTAAACATTCCTCACAAATTAAAATCACTTTTTCTCGCATAAAAAAACCACCTCTGTGGTTAGTGCACATGTATTTTAACATGATGACCAACCTTAGTCAATATATTATACACCATTTAAGGTGTTTGTGTTAGCTTTTTCTTAATCCGATAAATCGCGTTATAAACTTGCTTTGGATCCAACTGATACGTTCTCGCAATCGATGTAATCTTTTGGTTTTCTTTGAAGTAGGCATCATAGATGGCTTCCTCTAAAGGTGACTTAAAAGACTGTTTTTGGTAGGTCTCATGAGTCTCTTCTACACAAAGGGGTAAATACTTCGCCTCTTGGATTAAATGATCCATCTCTTGACGATACCTTTTTCGCTTCTGATTTAAGTTGATAAATTTGCGCTCTAACACAGTTTCAAAATAGCGCATGAATGTTTTGTTGTAAGAATCTTTGAAGGTCAAAATCGACTTATGAAGACTGATGAGACCCTCTTGGTAAAAATCATCACGATCTGAGTCAAAGACGTAGAACTGGCTGATTTTTTTGTGTATGAACTTGTCGTATTTAGTAAACAGTATATCTAAAGCCATCATGTCCTGATGATCTTGAACCATGTAAATCAGTTCGTAATCATTATAGGCTTTGTATGACATGTTTCCTCCTATAGATCTGCAAGCTTATATAATATCAGTGCCGCGGCAACACTGGCATTTAATGAGTTAACTTTTCCAATCATGGGGATGGTAACTAGGTAATCACACGACTGTTTAACGAGCCTAGAAATGCCTTCACCTTCATTGCCGATGACAACAGCAACCGATGTGGAGGTATCAATATCTTTATACGTCTTATCAGCTACCATATCGGTACCGATGACCCAAAACCCGTGTTGTTTGAGTTTTTCAATGGTCTGTGTCAGATTGGTTACTTGAATAATGGTCGTATATTCTAGGGCACCTACAGCAGTTTTCGCAACCGTTCCGGTGATTTCGACGCTTCTGTTTTTTGGTAGAATAACGGCGTCAATTTTTGTCGCTTCAACACTTCTTAAAATCGCCCCTAAATTATGAGGGTCTTCAATTTGATCTAGGATGAGGACTTTCTTCTTTTGTCCATCAAACAAGACATTCAAATCTGCATACTCATAGGGTTTGACATCTGCGACAATCCCTTGATGGTTTTGGTTATCGGTTTTGTCATTGAGTACGTGTTTTGAAACGAGTTGATAAGGGATGTTATGTTCCTTTAAAAAGGGTACCCATTTAAAATCTGTTTTCTTTTCATCAATCCAAGCTTGATAGACAGGTCTATTCGCTAGGATGGCTTCCTTGACGGTGTTTTTTCCATATATGATCATACTATATATACCCTTTCAATGAGTAAAATTACTTTAAATATTGGATAATTTCATTAAGACGAATTTGATCGACTTAGAAATATAGCCTGGGATATTAGAAATGATGACCATGGCTGGATAAGCCGCTTGAATCAATACTAATAACAATAATGAGTGAGCAACAGGGAGTTTTTCAACGATCAACCCGGTGCCTGAAGAATAATAATCTCTAAAGAATGAGTTAAACTCGAAGAAATCAGGTGCGAAGATGACCAACGCGATGAATGCAGAAAACATCACTGCGAATAAGAGTCTTCTGACCATATTCATCGGTTTCAACACACGTAGTAAAACCATCATTGAAGTGAAGGTGGCTGAAATGACAATGAGGGTTGAAGATTGTGTCTTATCAATACCAAGTGTATCGGTTAACGCGAAGATAATCAATACATTTAATACAACCACTAAAGCCCCTGGTAATGCTCTTCTTAAGACGTTTAATAAGAAACGGCCTTTGACTTGATTGGTGTTTGGTTCGAGCGCTAAGAAGAACGATGGTAACCCAATGACTAAGAAGTCAATCATCGTTAATTGGGATGGGGTAATCGGATATATACCACGGCTTAAAATCGCAACCATCGCCAACATGAAGGAGAAAATGGTTTTGGTTAAGAATAGGATTGCAAC
>CAZXLG010000018.1:1777-11474 GCA_964641335.1 uncultured Paracholeplasma sp. | reverse complement strand
TTAGAGATGTGAGCAACCGTCATTGGGTTATCCCCTGAAATGACCTTGACATCCACGTTATGGGTTTTAAAATATTCGATCGTAACAATCGCGTCTGGGCGAATAGTATCCTCAATTACGATGAGTCCAATCGCTTTAATATCTTGTGGGAGTTTGTCCCCTTCAATTGAATTTGTAGAGTGAGCAATTGCTAAAACGCGGTAGCCATCTTTGGCGTACTTCTCAACGTCTTCAGCAACCTCATGATAAGCATCTTTCTTTAAAACAAACTCAGGTGCACCTAAAGCGAATGTTCCGTATTTTTCAAATTCAACAGCGGAGAGTTTTCGGGCACTTGAGAATGGCACAACAGCTTTGGTTTTAATGCGTTTAGTTGTACCAAATTTTAGTTCTAAGGCTTCTGAGGTTAAATTCTTTTCCTCTAGAGAAGCTAACATCGTAGGGATGGCTTTTTTAATTGGAAATCCCGAAGGGTTAACGTATTCAATGACAGTTTTAACGGCCATTGTACCATCGGTGATGGTCCCTGTTTTATCCAAACAAAGGGTATCAATTCGGGCTAGCATTTCGATACAATACAATTCTTGTACGAGGGTGTTATTTTGGGCAAGTCTTAATACCCCAACCGCGAGGGTCACGGAGGTTAAGAGGAATAACCCTGAGGGAATCATCCCGATGACAGCGCCACCCACACCTCTAACAGCGTCTGAGTAAATTGCGCCACCATGCATTTGCATATAGAATAATGTCGCCCCAATTGGGATAATTAGGAACCCAACAGTACGAATGATGTTTCTAAGTGACTTTAATAAATCTGATTTTGGTTTACGGTATTTCTTCGCTTGTTTGGCGAGATTCTCAATATAGGAGTCTTTACCAATCTTCGTGACTTGAGCGATACAATGGCCAGATACCACGAATGATCCAGAGAAGAGTTCGTCTCCAACTTTTTTGACAATCGGGTCTGATTCCCCCGTAAGTAAGGATTCATTGACTTCAATTTGACCTTCTCGAACAATCGAGTCAGCACTGATCTGTTTACCGGTAGCCAACTTCATCAAGTCATCGATGACTAAATCTGAAATCATGATTTCTTGTTCTTCAGAATCACGAAGAACGATACCCGTTGGAGCACTGAGTAGAGATAACTTATCAATCGTTTTCTTAGCTCTAATTTCTTGGAAGATACCAATACCAACGTTTAGTGAAACAATCACGACGAAAAAGAGGTCTTTAAATGCCCCTACCGTGATGAGCCATGTCGCGATACCGATGTTCAATAGGTTAAAGAATGTTAGAATATTTGAAATGAAAATCGAAGGGATCGTCTTGGTTGACCCAGAAGATACTTTGTTCGATAAACCGGCTAATATGCGTTGTTCTACCTGTTGATAGGTTAAACCTTTGTCAATCTCTGGATTAATTCTTTCGACATCAACGGTATTTCTCAATTCTTTTTTGGATTTTTTACGGGGTTTGAGGTCTTCCAATGGAATCACGCCTTTTCTGTTAGGATTTGTATGGCTAAATGGATGAGTTCGTCACAACGATTAAGATCAGTGAGGTATAAATACCCCATCATAGCTTCGAACCCTGTCGATTTATGGTAGGTTGCCATGTCGATGTTTTTGCGACCTGGACCTGAAGCATTACGACCTTTCTTAAAATAACTGATTTCGGTTTCGGTTAAAAGGTCTTGTTCAATGAATTGATCCATTAAGCTTGCTTGAACCGAACCGGCTGTAAATTTGATGGCTGTTTTGTGTAATTCGTTGACTTTAGTGATGCCTAATGAGAGTAAATACTTTCGAATGGATAGTTCGTAGTAAGCATCCCCAATATACGCTAAAGCGACACCGTTGATTAAATGAGCTTCCATTAGAGTAAACCCAATTCAACGAGTTCCATACGGATTCGGTCCGCATCATTATAACGCTTTTCAGCACGGGCTTGTTGCCACGCTTGATAGCGTTCAATTTGTTCATCCGATAATGGTAATAAATCTAACTTGATGCCTAAAACCGATAAGATTAATGTGATGGTATGGTAATATCTAGCGATTTCTTTGACTTCTTTCGAACGATTCATCGCCTTTAATGATTCATATACTACGGTCATAACGTTTGAAATATTAAAGTCATCATCCATGGCTGTACGGAATTTTTCTAACGCATCCAAATTCACTTCGATGGTGTTATATTTTTGGATGGAGATATCGACAAAGGCTTGTTTCATCGCTCGTTTAATGCGTTGCCATTCATTATCGAATTGCTTCATCAATTCATCTGAGTAATTGATGGGTTGACGGTAATGGTGGGATAACAATAATAAGCGGTAAGATTGGTATTCATAATTTTCAAGTAAGTCTTTTACAAGAATGATATTACCGATGGATTTGCTCATTTTTTCATTGCCAAAATCAAGTCTGCCAACATGCATCCACGTGTTGGCTAATTCATGATTATCATGGGCACAACTTTGAGCCATTTCATTTTCATGGTGTGGAAACTTTAAATCTGAACCACCGCCATGAATGTCAATTTTATGATTAAAAATCGAATGGTTCATGACTGCACATTCGGTGTGCCATCCAGGTCTACCCTTACCCCATGGGGAATCAAAATTAATCCCGATGTTGGTCTGTTTCCAAAGGGTAAAGTCAAATGGGGTTTCTTTTTGTGAATCGACATCGATTCTTGCACCAACATTCAAGTTTTCTAATACTTGTTTGGATAAAGCCCCATAATTACCGACCTTTTGAACTCTAAAATAGACCGAGTCTCCATTGTGATAAGCATAGCCTTTTTCAATTAAATCGTTGATGTAAAAAATCATATCAGTGATATAATTGGTTGCTTTAGGCATTAAATCTGGAAGATCACTACCTAGTGCGAGGGTATCTTTAATAAATGCTTCTGTGAACGTTTGTGTCAATATTCTTTCATCGATGGAAAGCTTTTGTGCTTCATCGATGATTTTGTCATCCACATCCGTAATATTAGAGACATAGGTCACTTTATAACCTAGGTATTTGAAGTAGCGTTTGACAACATCGAAAAAGACAACGGGTCTCGCGTTGCCAATATGAATGTAATTGTATACGGTTGGACCGCACACATACATGGAAATTTCATTGGGTTTTTCAGGTGTAAAGACTTCTTCTTTACCCGAAAGTGAATTATATATATTCAAGGTTTCACCTCATTATATAAATTATAGTTTAATTTGTATATAAATACAAGCATTGACCCTTGGGAAACCTTAGACAATCCCTTTATTTAGGGATTACCTAACGGAAGCAACCCCACGCAATTGGTTTAAGATTTCAACCATTGCCCACGTATCTTGCTTACAGTATTCTAACATATCCTTTCGGACACGTTCTTTCGTGTTTGGGTCATATAAAGGCATTTGAGCATACTGTACAATGGCATCTGTCCCATTGGCAACTGGCATACCTTTATAGGTTAAGTTAGAGAAAAGTGGAAGAATTTTTTTAATCGAATACGACCCATTTAAATCCACATGATAATAGTTGATTTTCTTGGCTTCTTCTTCATCATAACCTAGGTTCTTGTAAAGCTTTGTATTCCCTTTGACAATATCCATCAAGTCAAAAAGACGATCAGCGATATCAATCAAGCGGTCTTTATAGGCAGGAAAGAGCTTTGCTAACTCATGAATACGGGTTTTTTCAAAAGCGATATTATAGACCAAAACTGACCCACCATCGGGTTTGATGACATCAATCATCGATTGTATTAAGGCTTCACGATGGTCGCTGTGATCAGTCGCTAAGAAAGCAAAATTATCGGTATTTTTATCACAGACATTTGGAGCATGTTCGATATGAATCGAGAACTGGAATAAAGATTGCATATACGGGGTTTCACCCTTAAATCTTGGAAGAGGACATGGAAAAGACTCGAAATCCAAATGATAGATTGGGTATCTTAATTCGTGAATCCCTTCACGGATTTTACGATAATTATAGTAAGGTACATTGGATTCAATGACACGTCTTTGAATGACGTTATTTTCGCGTTTTAGCCATGATTCAGGAATATCTAACGCATTGACGATGCCCTCATTAATTAAATCAAAACGGTCACGTTTTTCACCCATATCATCAGTGAAACCATTGTGGTTATTTAAGTAGGTTAGAATGCTATTCTTCTCAGGGACTTTGGACCAACAAATATCATAGAACTGACATTGTTTTCGGTCTTTACGTTGACAATGTTTCCCAATATCGACAGGACTTGCGTTCATATGATTTAGATAGTCGATGACAATATTCATATCGGCTTCAATGATGGGCATATAACGTTCGGTAATCGATGTAAAATCAACTAAGACAATGATGTCGTTTCCATAAATGGGTTTATGATTCTCATCATAAGTCCCATCAAATATATAGTCTTTATTGAGCACTGCTAAGTAGTACCCTTGTTTGCCTTCCGGTTTTGGTTCGCTGTGTTCAATGATGTATCTTTGAAAGGCTAAATCATAGACATATCGACCTTCGTCTGAATAACGGTCAAATAGTTTTTGAAGTTTCTTTTCATACTTATCATCGGTTGGAAAACCTAAGTCTTTGGTTAACATTAATATGCCATCAGGTGAAAAAGCGAACATCGATTCTTTCTCATGGGTCATGTCTAAGTATTTTCTTGAGGTCGTTGCTTTGGTTTCAAATACTTTAAAGCCATCTTCTTGTTGTAAGAATCCATCTAGGAAGCAATAGAAATGATAGCCCTCTTTTTCCATTTCAAAGCGTTTTTGTTTATAGGTGTCTAGCATGTTGAATTGGAAAGACCCACTAAAATGGGTTCTTACCGCATTTGCAGTTAATCCTTCAATGGCGTTATAGTAGGGCATCATGACATTGAGCTGCTTATCTTCTTTGACGATCAAGTCTTCATCGCTTTCAAACATATCTGATAATAAATCGTCACGTTTGATGAAATTCTCAGCCGTCATCAAATCATCCATGTTCTCTGAAAATGTCACAATCGCTTCACCTTTTTTACGGTAAATTTCTTCAAGTGCGCCATAGCGACTACAACGAATGATGTTGGTAAACCCAGTCTTCGATATCTTCATACAAAAATCACCTCTTGAGGTTATTATACCGATTATTTTTATTCTTGCAAGTTAAGAAATATATAAATCTTTTTATATATTTTTAGAATGATGGTTTTGGGGGTTAAAAAAATGTTACGAAACGGGTTCGTAACATTTGTTCATATTATTCATTAAATGGGATGGTTTCAAGAATGAATGTGCTTGTGAAATAGGTTTGCAAATCGGCATGAGCCATGACAACGACAGCATTTTCAGTTGAACTTGGGGTTGTACCATAGACATTCACCACTCTACCAACGATGACATCAGACCCAATGGTTAAGATGACATTGTTGAGTGAAGCTGATTTCGTTGGATTCATATTTCCAACCACTTTGGATGCTTGTAAGGTCTGGTTAGTGCCTGGATAGATTTCGATGGTTGCACCCATATAAACGGCTTTATCTAAACGTTCGCCGCCAAGTTGGATACCAGCCAATCCCCCAACGAAAATCTTTTCGAAGGAGACTAAAGTGACTTCTGAAGCACTACCGACGACCAACTCAACATCCGCGTAAGCGTTGATGACTGATGAGGTTGTGAAACCGATGAGTCCGCCAACAGATAATTCATCATCTGAACGGTCATTCGCGGAGGTGTTGGATGCTCTTAACAACGAGACTGAACCATTCGCGTATACGGAATTCACATTTGTTCCAATCGATGAACCTAGTAACCCACCGACATACACACCTTGAGCGGTGTCATTGGTGGTGGTTGTTGTAATATTGACATCGACAGAAACATCGACATTGGCACTCGCATTTGTGATGCTAGAACCACTCAATCCGACGTTTTCAATCTTACCAATTAAGCCACCGACATTGGTGGTGTCCATCGAAGTTACTGTGATAGAACCTTCAACTGCTGCATCAGTGACTGTAGTAGCTTGAGTTCTACCTGCAAGTAAGCCAACATAAGGTTCAGTACGTCCGGAGATGTTTAAATCAATATCAACGTTTTCAACGATGATATCTTTCAATTTCGATCCTGTTTCTGCAAGACCTGTGACCCCACCAATATAGATTTGACCAGTTCTTGAGAATGCTGCAGTGATGGATGAATCTTTAATGGAAACATTTTCAATCGTACCCGCATTCTTACCAGCAATGATACCGATATTTTGAGTGCTTGTATTGAAGTTGATGGTGACATTTTCAACGGTTAAGTTTTTAACTGTACCACGGTTATAACCAAATAAACCAATATAGGTTGTTGTGAGATTCATGTTTAAATTCTTGATGGTTTTGTTGTTACCATCAAAGAAGCCTGCGAATTGTTTCGATCCAAATGGATTTTGGAAATCAGCATTCGCAAAATCTAAATCATTTTCTAGTCGATAGAACGCGGTTAAATCGTTTGGAATCGCTAAGAAATCTTCAATTGTCGAAATGAGTTTAGGTTCAGTTTCAGAACCACCTTCTGTGGTGGTTGTGGATTCACCCGAGGTCATCTTATGGGCTTTACCACCGTAGGTTGCGAAAATACTGAAAGTATATTTATAACCAACGGATAAACCTTCGAAAATGACTGAGGTCACTTCACTAGAATAGGTAGGGGATTTACGCGTAATTTCATTACCTAAGTAATAGAGTACAACAACAATCCCGTCTTCGGTAATTTCTTCTTTAGGATCTGTGACTTCTAGTTCCATATAAATGGTTGTTCTTGCAGGGGTTAAATTCTTAACTGCGATTTTGATATCGGATTTTGAATTACAACCCACTAACACGAATACGGCTAGAAGGAATGCGACTACTGTGAGGACTTTTTTCATGCGTTATTCTCCAAAATTTCTATAGTTTTGTTGATTCGGCTTAAAGCCACTTCTTTACCCAATAACGAGAGTGATTTTGGTAAATCAGGGCCGTGCATAGCGCCTGTAGTGGCGATGCGGCATGGCATAAACAAGGATTTACCTTTAATATTAAGGCGTTTGCCCACATCTTTGATGGTTTCTTTAATATCTTCAGCAGTGAAATTGCTCATCGCTAATTGTTTCTTAAAAGCTTTGATGACTGGTAATGTATCTTCGCTCTTTAAGAACGCGAGCGCTTCTGGTTCAACATCGAAAGACCCATGGAAGAATTCATTGTGTAACTCAACGATTTGAGCACCATAAGCGGTTCTTTCATGAAGTAAGCTACATAAATCAGCAACCCACTGTGCATTTGAAATATCGATGCCTGCTTTTTCAAGGTGTGGTTTGCATAATTCAACAAAGGCTTCTGGGGATAATTTCTTCACATACTCTTTGTTGATATAGGCCAGTTTGACCACGTCAAACATGGCTGGTGCTTTAGATAAACGGCTAGAATCAAAGTGTTCAATAATGTCATCTTTAGATAAAATTTCTTGATTGACCGCTGGGCTCCATCCAAGAAGAGCAATGAAGTTTAACATCGCTTCTGGTAAGTAACCTAGTTCACGGTACTGTGAAATAAATTGAACAATCGATTGGTCGCGTTTGGATAGTTTCTTTTTCTTCTCATTGACGATGATTGTCATATGTCCAAAGGTCGGGATATCCCATCCAAATGCTTCATAAACCATCATTTGTTTAGGGGTATTTGTAATATGTTCTTCCCCTCTTAAAATGTGGGTAATCTTCATGAAATGGTCATCGATGACGACGGCGAAGTTATAGGTTGGAATGCCATTATCCTTAATCATAATCCAGTCTTCAACTTCTTTGGATTGGAATCTAAGGGTACCTCTAACCATGTCATCAAAGGCATATTCTTTATCGGCTGGCACCTTAAAGCGAATCGCATACTTAGAAGAACCTTCTTTGTATTCTTTATAAGCCATACCCATGTCGAGTAATTTTTCTGCATATTCTTTATATAAATCTAAACGTTCAAGTTGACGGTATGGACCGTATGGACCACCCTTATCAGGCGATTCATCCCAATCTAGACCTAACCATCTAAGGTTATCTAACTGTGATGCTTCACCACCAATGACGTTTCTTTTAACGTCAGTATCTTCAATTCTAATTAAAAAATCACCGCCATGACTTCTCGCAAATAAATAATTAAATATCGCTGTTCTGGCGTTACCTATGTGTAATAATCCAGTTGGACTTGGTGCGTATCTTACACGTACTTTGTTCATACAAAAACCCTCTTTCGCAACTATCATTATACGATATATGTTAACTTCTTACAAGAAAAAAAAAGGCAATCCGAAGATTGCCCATAAAAATTAACGTTTTGAGAATTGTGATGCTCTACGAGCTTTCTTAAGACCGTATTTTTTACGTTCTTTAGCACGTGGATCTCTGGTGACTAATCCAGCAGGTTTTAAAGTTGCTCTTAAGTCAGGATTGATTTCCATCAATGCTCTAGTGATACCCAAACGGATAGCACCAGCTTGACCGGTTAAACCGCCGCCGTGAACGTTAACTGAAACGTCAAAACGACCTTCGGATTCGGTAATTGCTAATGGTTGTACAACGTCTAAACGAGTTGCAGCTGAAGGAATATATTCTTCAAATGGTCTGTCGTTGATCACGAATTTACCAGTACCGCTTGTAAGGATAACTCTAGCTACTGAACTTTTACGACGTCCTGTGCCTAAATATTGAACCGCTTTTGCCATGATTATAATACCTCCAACTTAACTGGTTGTTGAGCAACATGTGGATGTTCGCTACCAGCATAAACGTATAATTTCTTAAACATTTGCTTACCTAAACGGTTGTGCGGTAACATACCTTCTACTGCTTTTTCTACCATTCTGGTTGGGAACTTAGCCATAACATCTTTAGCCATGGTTGTCTTTAAGCTACCAGCATAATCACTGTGTGAATAATAGACTTTACCAGTCCATTTCTTCCCTGTTAATTGAATTTTTTCAGCATTAATAATGATAACGTTGTCACCTGTATCTACGTGAGGAGCGTAGTATGGGTTATTTTTACCTTTTAAAACTGCTGCTACTTGAGTCGCTAAGCGACCAAGTGTTTGACCGTCTGCATCAACGACATACCATTTTCTTTGGATGTTCGCTGGATTCGGCATTACTGTTGTTTTCATCATTGTAATTCTCCTCCTTATTGTGGTTGTAATAAGGGCTATTTTGGGCTTTTTTAAAACGTACCGTATAAATCTTACTATAAGTAGGGGTAATTGTCAACTACATTATTAAGGATTTTCTATAGGCTTGTTTTGATACAAAATAACACTGCTTATACGATGGTTTTACGAGCGAAATTGCCTTGGATGGTTTTCACTGGTTGGGTAATCATGAAGGCTTTTGGATCAAAATCCTTCACAAGTTTGCGAATTTGTGTGAGTTCATAGGATGAAATCACGACGATGACCATGGTCTTTTCTTTATGAGAATAAGCCCCTTCGACTTTGGCTAAAGTCACCCCACGATAGACTTTTTCAAGGATCAATTTGGTCAATTGATCTGGGGATTCTGTAATAATTTCCACTTTCATGAAATTATACGCTGTATGCAATTTATCGGTCACGATGGTAGAAACGATGATTCGAATAATCGTGTAGGCAGCGACGCTTGCACTACCAAATACGAAAGCACCAATCAAGGCGATTCCGAC
>CAZXLG010000018.1:0-1677 GCA_964641335.1 uncultured Paracholeplasma sp. | reverse complement strand
CTGTCCAATCCCTGGGATACCCCCTGTATAAAGCGGTTCTGCTGCGGCTTCAAGAAACCAGCTAACGCCGATACCATAAATGATGGTAAAGAATGTTACCGCGAACAAAGCACGTAATTCGAGAAAGAGTCTTTCGTTGTTTTTAAATAAATTGTTCATCCTTAGCCTTTTAAGATTTCTTCAAGTTTTTCCTGTGCATTATAACGTTCAAATAATACCACAGGTGCGTTGAGTTGTGTACCATCTTCGAATCCCCCAAAAGTTTGGATGGATTCAAACGTGTTTAAAGTTGTGTTGATTTGACGTAAGATTTCATTCGCTGTATCCGGAATGAACGCTCTGAGTAAAACAGCCGTGATACGAATCGTTTCAAGTAATTCATACAAGACACCATCGAGTTCTGCTTGGCTGTTTTCATCTTTAAATAACTTCCAAGGTTCGGTTACGTCGATGAATTTATTTGCTTGACGTAATACCTTCATGATTTCTTCAATCGCGTCGGCGACACGGTATTCATCCATCTTCGAACGTACTTGATTTAAGAGGTTCGAGGTCGCTTCAATCAATGAAATTTCATACGATTTTTGAGTATGTGCTTTTTTAACTAAACCACCGCGGTACTTGTTTGCCATACCGATGGTACGGTTGACTAAGTTGCCGAGGGTATTCGCTAAATCGGTGTTATTTCTTTCAATGAGCAGTTCGTAGGTTAAATTACCATCCGCTGCGAATGGAATTTCGTGTAAAACATAATATCTTAGGGTATCTTTTTTGAAATGTTTGAGGATATCATCCACATACATCGTATTGCCTAAGGATTTACTCATCTTCGATTTATCAATTAAGACCCACGGATGTCCAAAGACAGTCTTTGGTAGTTCAAGTCCTAAAGCCATCAGCATAATTGGCCAATAAATCGTATGGAATCTGAGGATATCTTTCCCGATGAGGTGGATATCAGCAGGCCAGTATTTTTTAAATTTCTCCGTTGGGGTTAAGGATTCATCTAAATCAAGACCACTGATGTAGTTAGTTAGAGCGTCAATCCAAACATAGATGACATGCTTAGGATCAAAGGTTGGAATCCCCCATTTGAAAGAGGTTCTAGATACGGATAAGTCTTGTAGCGGTTCACTCAAGAAATTGTTGAGCATTTCGTTCTTACGCGAGTCTGGTGCGATAAATTCAGGGTGTGTTTGAATGTGTTCAATCAAACGTGATTGGTACTTTTTCAAATCGAAAAAGAAAGTTTCTTCTTCGGTCCAAACAAGGGTATCTCCATTCGGGCCTTTACCATCGACGATATCTTTTTCAGCGATAAATGACTCTTCTGAAACGCTGTACCAACCAGCATACTTACCGAGATAAATATCCCCTTGATCGTATAGTTTTTTAAAGATGGCTTGAACGACTTTACGGTGGTTTTCATCGGTTGTACGAATGAAGTGATTGTATTCTACGCCAACGGCACTGTAAATACGTTTGATTTCAGATGAAATTAAGTCGGTGTAGGCTTGTGGTTCCATACCTTTACCGGCTGCACGAGATTCAATTTTTTGACCGTGTTCGTCGGTCCCTGTTTGGAAATAGACATCATACCCGTCTAGTCTCTTAAATCGTGCAATAGAGTCAGCGAGTATGGCTTCATACACGTTTCCTACATGCGGAATCGCAGAT
>CAZXLG010000017.1:0-22450 GCA_964641335.1 uncultured Paracholeplasma sp. | reverse complement strand
ATGATGAGTAACTTACAGTTTTTAGAAAGTGTATGGGAGTGAAAAACACCTTTTTTGATGTTATATATCTTCTTGGGTTCTAAATGAATTGGTATAATTTGATCCTGTTCATAAATGAATATTGTACAAGCACCTTCTAATAAAACGAAGGATTCATCGGTTAAGCTATGGGCTTGAAAACGATGGATATTTTGTGGTTCTAATTCCTCAATATAGTTGAGAATAGCAATTCTCCACGATTGAAAATGGAATAATTTTTGATAGCCAATACCTTCAAATTGGTGTATCTCAATACCTTTCATCTAAATACACCTCCAAGTTGTCTTCAAGTTCTGTGAAATAGTTCGGCATGATACGATGATTCATTTCGATGCGCTTAATCGTGTAATAACCAAAATCTAACCCTTTTGGATTATGATAGGTAATACGACGTTTTTGACCAAATAAATAGGTTTCAATGGATGCTTTCCCATCAATGAAGTCTGATTTCATCAATTTAGGATTCAAAGTCAATGTACCTAAGTGCATTTGGATACCAAAGACTTCGGTACGTAATAATTTCAATAGCCAAGAAGCGGATCCTGTTAAATAGCTATACTTTCCTTCACCTTTGGGTGTGAAATATTCAGGAATACCAGCCAACATGTTGGAATCTTTATGTAGTGCACGATTCATCAAGGCGTTCATCGCTTCATGTCCGTATTTAACCAAATCATATTGGTATAAACCATAGGCATACATCACAGCCATATGGCTAAATACAGCCCCGTTTTCTTTATGTCCATAGGCAAATCCATACGCTCTACCCATGTTTAATTTAACTTCATTAAAGTTGGAGTTGAGCTTGTAACCACCAATATTCTTATCGAATAATGCTTTCTTGGTTTGAATCGCAATTTGTGAAGCACGACGACTCGATACAGTCTCTGATAACAATGCCATAGCTTGTCCAGTTAAGGATAATGTATCGTGACGATCTAAGAAAATCCCATCGTTATCGATATAGGATTGTAAAGCACCACTTGGATGAACGCCTAGGGAATCTAAGTGTTTGATCATCGCTTTGGATTTTGATTTTAAAGCTTGAATCAATTTTTCTTTGTCAACAAGCGTTGTTTGTCCATCAAACTGAGCGACTTCATCAAAGAATGCTTCAAGATTTGCTTGCTTATGAATCGATAGTGATAATTTAGCGAGACTCTTGAATAGTTTGATTTCAGTGATGCTAGACTCTTCTAGAATTTCAGCAAGTAATCGTAAATTATTCGCATAAAAGTGAGTGAAAGCGAGTGTTTCACCGCGTTTAGCAGCCATATCGAGACCATCATTCCAGTCTGCATCCTCTAGTTTGATAAAGCCTTGTTCACCGATATTGAGTGATGCAACTACATTTTCGAGTAATAAGTGTTCAAATATGGAGCCTTGATAATGTTGGTCATTAACTCTTAAAACATAATCTTTAGGGAAATTTTTCTTTGTTTGTTTCGTATAATGAGTGAACTGGTCGTCAAAGTACGGTGTATCAATCCATAAGAAATCCATATCGCCTGTTTCATGAATGTACATGAGTGTTGTCACAATTGGCCATGCACCATGGTCACTCCAAACTCTCACGATATTATTACGGTCCGCTTTAAATTCACCTTTTTTACTGCCAATGATGGTCGCATTCGATCCATCAATACGAATACCCGCAAAGTTATTTACAAGTGCGTCTTTAACGGTAGGGTCGTTGTACATGATTAAGGATAATAAATCTTGCCACAAGTCACGCCAACCTTTACCGCCTTTACCATAGTCATGGTGAGGCATATAGGAATTACCAAAGAAACGTCTTAAAATAGGTTGAATAGCAACCATGTCTAACAGTGCGGTTTTTTCAGCACTGCCATAATTGAAATTCAGTCTGGATACCTCGTCTAACCAATATGCTTTGGATGCTTCTAAGGCTTGATGAAATGATTTTTCAGTTAAATAGTGATTCAATTTGGATAACTCATCTTGATAGCTCGCTGAAAAACCCATATAGAGTTTGAGACGACCTGTTGGTTCAATTTGGATGGATTTAAAAGCGATTGCCCCCATCGCTTCATAGCCTTCAATACAGTCACCTACTTGGGATGCCTTGCGTGGTCTTGGGAATAACAAATTACCAGACCCCACAAATTCATCCAACGATGGGTAATAAGCATCGACACTGAGCTGTTCAGATGCTGCATGGAAACCATAATAGACATCATTCGGTTTATGACCACGTTCATCAAAAGACAAGGTTGGCTTTAATTCGATTAAATTGTCTTTAACGATCACACGGTTTAGTAATGATGTTACATGACGGTGGTCTCTCAAGTTATCTGCGCTTCTACCATAGAGTGGGGAAGCTGTCATAACTTGGATGATCATCGGTTGATTGGTTTCATTAATTAGTACGATTTCATGAAGTTCAATCGGATCATCATTCGCAATAAATGATGTGGTTTGAATTGAAATCTTCTTATTTCTACGGGTCACTTTTTGATAAAGTGGTCCTACTTCTAAATCTAAAGTATCTTTTTGTTGAATCGCCGTATTGCCATTGAGATGATAAGCTTTACCATCGATGTTAAAAATGACATTACGCGAAAAAAGACTATTCACGAGATCTTTTTCTGTAAATGGTTCAGTGACGTAGTGATGATAGTCTAGTTTTATATCGCCTGAAAGTGTTGGCGTAATCGATGACATCAGTCCCGTTTTGTTGAATAATGGAAAGTAATAGCCTGTCATACCTTTTAAATTTTGTTTAATGATCGTTCCCATGTGAACACCTCAAATCATTTGGAAATCGGTTTCCTAATTCCATTATAACGAATATAAAAGAATTGTAAAGGGTTTCATCATAATATTTGACGAAATTGTAAGTTACTCATAATCGAGTGTTTTTTGACCTTTTCATAGTAAAAAATTAAAAAATGACCATCGAAGGTCATTTTATACTATATTTGAGACTTTTTTCTAAAGATAAAAAATGCAAACGCAATGTCAATCACCATAAAAATACCAATATACATATATATCTTCCAAAATTGATCTTGAATCTCTAGTAAATCCTCAATTTCATCGACCGTATAGGAAGTTAAGAACCCTGAACTCGTAATGACATCTTCATCCTCTAAGTCAATCACGGGTACATTTACAGTACTATTTTCAATGATATTACCTTCAAAATCATACATTCGAACTTCATAATCGGCACTGTCTAATTCATAGGTGTAATAATAGAAGGATTGTTCTTTTAAGCCATAGCTGATACTGAAGTTCTTGTAGACATCATCGTCTTTTGTCGAATATAGCTTGACATCATTGACATAAAGTTCTAATCGGGTTTGATCAAGATCATTTTTTTCAGTTTCGCTCATGGTGACTTCGGTATTCGCCATCACAAACACAATCAACTGGCTGATAGTATCGCCATCCCGATTGACTTCTACTGTTCTAAAATAGGAAATGTCATAATCGGTGGATGTGTCAATTACGGTTGGACTTAATGGGGTATAGTACAGTGAAGAATATTTAATATAATTCGTGAAATCACGAGATTCAATCGATTCATCGATGATTTGTTCAAGGACCACAGCTTGACGTTCATAGATGATGCCGAGTAAAGATGTAATGTAAATAACGACCACCAATATTAAGGTGATAATGCCATAGAGTACTTTATTGAACATATTATATTTCCGTCGCAATGATTACTGGAATGGTAATCGGACTGCGTTTCGTTTCTTTATATAAGAATTTATTGATGTCTTCACGGACATTGGTTTTTAATTCGTTCCAGTTGATGTATTTACCTTTAAGATGTTTATCACAGGCTTTAATGAAAATATCTTTGACTTCTTGGAGTAATTGTTCAGATTCTTTGACATAAACAAACCCTTTAGTCACGATTTCGATGTCACCTAAAATGCGTTTCGATCGTGGGTTAATATTCGCAACAACCAATAATACACCATCTTCAGACAACAATTCACGGTCATGGATGACGATATCATTGACATCACCGATTGCGGAACCATCGATGAGGATATCCCCACTGCGATAACGTGATTTTTGAACATCAGGTTGACCATCTTTAAAGATTAATGCATCGCCATTATCCATTAAAAAGACATGTTCTTTTGCATAACCCATTTCCATGGCTAATTTTTGAACAGCAAATTGCATACGATATTCACCAATGACTGGCATGATATACTTCGGTTTAAGCATATTCATCATCATTTTGATTTCATCTGAGGTTGCGTGTGATGTTGTTAAAATCTTTTTATCAATGACCGTTACTTTAGCATCCGTACGATAGAGAATATCTAAGGTTTTCGCTGCCATTTTTTCAGTACCAGGAATTGGGGAAGCAACGACTAAAACCGAGTCATTTTCATCGATGTGGATGAGTCTGTCTGCTTTCTTGCACATACGTTGTAACATAAAGAATGGTTCATGACGATTACCGGTTACTAGAGCCACGATATCCTTATCATCATTCTTATTTTTATCATCGATATATCTGAGAGCAATCAATGAATCTTTAGGAATATTTAAATAGTTCATTTCAATCGCGATATCGACAATACGTTGGGCACGACGACCGATGATGGCGATACGTTTTTTATGTTTTAAAGCAATATCAATGACACGTTGAATTTTGAGTAAGTCTGATGAGAATAGCGAAGCAATCACTCGACCTTGGGCATTTGAGATGGCTTGATTGATGGCGTGATCGAGTTCTTTGGTAATCGACCCATTCAATACTAAACCAGAACCTAACGATTCAGTTAGTAAACATAGTACATTTTTTTCAGCGAGTTCATTGATTTTTTTAAAATCTGTTTGATAACGCGGGTCTGCACTTTGATCAAACGTGTAGTCAGAGGTATAAATGATTGACCCATCTACAGTATTAATCGCAACCCCAACACTCTCAGGAATGGAGTGGGTAGTCGTAAAAAAGGTCACTTTCACGTGGTCAAATTTAATGATTGAGTTTTGATTAATGACATGAAGTTTCAATTTATCTAAATCAAAACCTTCTTCTTTAAGATTGTCTTTAATCAGTTCCATTGTAAAATTGGTTGCGTAAACTGGGACATTGATATCACGAAGGATATGTGACAATGCACCAATGTGGTCTTCATGTGCATGTGTCATGAAAAAACCTTTGATTTTAGGGAGATGTTCTAAAAGTACCTTGTAATCAGGTACAATTTCATCGACCCCAAACAATTCAGAGGTTGGGTATTTGATGCCTGCATCTAAGACGAATAATTGGCCATCGACCTCAACACAATACATATTTTTCCCGTTTTCACCGAGACCGCCTAACGCGAAAACTTTGATTAAACTCATATAATACATCCTTTCGAACCTAGAAACGTTTACTGTTTAGTCAATTATAACATGGACTATAAAAAATCGGCAAGTTTATTACATTGTTTTACACGATTATAGTCCTTAAAAATGATTAAAAAAGAAAATCTTCGGTTTGTATGGTAATATACTTTTAGGTGATACTTTATGGCGATTAAATACCCAAATCCAAAGAAAACAACTGAAAAAGTCATCAATCGAGCTAATTTAGGGATGACCCTAGAAAGTGATATTGAATCGACAAATCAATATTATCTAGACAAAAATATCGCGGTTATTTACAAAAAACCGACCCCAGTTCAAGTCGTAAATGTGAGTTATCCAGCCCGTAATAAAGCTAAAATTACAGAAGCTTATTATAAAACCCCATCGACAACCGATTTCAACGGGGTTTATAAAGGTTATTATATTGACTTTGATGCGAAAGAAACCAATTCAAAAACATCGATTCCATTAAAAAATATCCCAGATCATCAAATCTTACACTTAAAACGTGTCATCGAAGCCGGTGGTATTGGATTCATGATTGTTTTTTTTGCAGCATACAATGAATACTACTTTTTACCATTTGATGTGCTCTATGATTATTACCAAGATTCACTCAAAGATGGCCGTAAATCGATTCCATATGAAGCTTTCAAAAACGATGCTTATCCCATTAAATTCGGATATAACCCAAGGATTGATTACCTAAGAGTCATCGACCAGTGGGTTATACCAGGTCTTTTAGCAGCAAGCGCTTGTAAGTAAGTAGGGTTACTAAGATACACAATACCGTTGAAGCGAGCATATAACCCCCGTTATATAAAACGGAATAAATGATGACATTTTGATCACCAGCATATTCAGCAAAAAATAATATTCCCGAGAGTGTATGGATGACAAAACGGGTAAATGCCGCCAATAAAATACCTAATAATATAGCACTTAGATTCAGCTTAAGAGCTTTTTTGCTGAATAAACCAGCTAAACCAATCGCTGCGAATGCGAGGGTGTAATCGAAGACGAACGATCCCCAAAAAAATGCATACCCATCGATAAAAAAGTTTATGATACCATAAACCAATCCTGCGATAATCCCCCATTTAAACCCTTGACGGAAACTTAAAATAAATAACGGAAACATCGCGAGTGATGCAGACCCACCATAAGGCATTTGTAAAACAGGAATCATCTTTGAGATGAGTTCTAATACGACCGCTAACGCCACTAATATGGCTGATTCAGTCAGTTTCAATAATTCTTTGTTCATGATATTCTCCTTTTAAAAATAAAAAAATTCTTTTGGAATGCCAAAAGAATATCCGAAATCGGTGACTATTCCTCCGCTGGCATGATCCAGATCAGGTGTTCGGGTCGAAATGATTCCTCTCAGCCAGTGAAGGCTCCCCGTAGTACACATATAGTTTAACACATTAATAGTTGAATTCCACACAAATGACTTATAATTTTGAGATATAATCCGCGGAGTAAATTTGTAATAGTTTATATTTTTGTTCTGTTAATTTACGTAAATCAAATAGAAAGCCTTCGACTGCTTTCCAAGTAAAGACCCAGCTCGAAATGTAAAATACTTCATTGATGATGAACAAGTTTAAGAATCTTTCTGATAGCAAGATTGAAATCATCATTGCGATTAATCCAAAAAGCACCATCAGCGTGGATAGTATTTTCGTTTGCTTGATATTTACAGTTAAATCGATGATTCGTTTGGTTAAGCTACGTTCAATCATCAGTTCAATCGTCTTTAATAAATCCGTATCAATGGTATGGTGTGGCATGGTGACGTTGATCAATAATGGTTTATAGAGAGGGACATATTTCGCATTTTCTTCCAAGTGATTCATAATTTCTTGGCTAATGCGACGTCGGCTTAACATCGTAAACTTTTGATAAATATCGCTTTCTTGACTGATTTCAAGATCAATAACAGCGTAATCCTCGTCTTCATCATACTCTTCATATTCGATTTTAAGAACTTCTTTATCGGCTTCCTTAAACTTGCTGATTTGTTGTCCTAGTTGTTTTTCTCTGAGTTTCTCAGCTTCTTTGGGTGGTAAGCCTTTTTTTTCTTCTGGTTTCATAGTTAGACCTCATGTCTATTGTATCTTTTTTTCGATTTTTTTTCAAATATACGACCGAAAATAAAACAATGACCCGAATGGATCATTGCTTTTTCTTTCGTTTTTGACCAAAACCAGCAAATCTGACAGTTAAGCTAACAGGCAAGATTTTAAGCATGCCATGAGCAATCTTTTCTTTGAATCCTGGTACAATAATTGTTCGTTTAGAATCCAATGCTTCTCGTGCAGCCGCTTTAGGGTCCCGTTTGTAAAATTTGATATCAGTACCCGCAGTTTCAAAGAATTGTGTTTTCAATGGACCCGGACATAATGCTTGGATTTTCACATTGGATTTAGTCACTTTTGCTTCATAGGCTGCTGCTCGAGTTAAACTTGTGACATAAGCCTTAGTTGCGTAATAGGTAGACGCGTATGCGCCAGGTACAAATCCGGCTAATGAACTGACATTGATGATTCTACCGCCATTTTTATCTTTAAAATAGCCATAAAAATATTTCATTAAATGTTGAAGAGCTTTGATGTTTAAATCAATCATCTGAAACTCTTTATCGAGGGGGGCGTCAATGAATAAATCATTGTGTCCAAACCCCGCATTATTGATGAGAATTTCGATGTCATAAGGTTGAATAAATTCAATTAATTTATCTCTAAATTCAGGTTTGGATAAATCACCGACGAATATATGAACTTTCACACGGTATTTCGTTTGAATTTCTTTTTGTGCGGTTGCGAGATGGTCAAGTCCTCGCGAAGTTAAGATTAAATCATAACCCCGGTCGGCAAGTAACTCTGAAAAAGATCGACCTAATCCGATTGCACCACCTGTTATGAGGGCGTAACTCATAATATAACGCCTTCAATAAGGACGACTTCGTGCTTAACTTGACCAATCTTTATCGAACGTTCGAGTGTATCCATGGCGTCCTTAATGCCTTTTTCATTGGCATGAACTTCTAAAATGACATTGCCTTTTTTGACGTAATCACCGATTTTCTTTTTAAATACAATACCAACTGCCGGATCAATTAGACCATCGACGGTTTCTCTACCAGCGCCTAAATAAGCAGCGGCTAGGCCAATATCAATGGTTGTCATTGAATCGATGTACCCATCATTTTTAGCAACTAATGGTAAAACATTCTTTGCTTTTTGGAATTTTGAAGGATTTAAGATATAGGAAGCATCGCCCCCTTGAGCTTTAACAAGATCAACTAATTTTTGTAGAGCTTCACCATTGGCAATTTTAGATTTTAATAGATTGACGGCATCGGCTTTTTTAGCAATTCCGGCATCCTCTAATAAATATGAACCAATTTCGAGAACCACAGATTCTAAATCTTTAGGTCCATTGCCTTTTAGTGTTTCAATCGCTTCGATAACTTCAAGCGTATTACCAACTGCATAACCCAATGGTTCATCCATATTGGTTAAGATGGCTTTTACACTCTTGCCCGCTAATTTACCAATTTGCACCATTAAAATTGCGAGTTTTTTCGCTTCCTCTAAATCAGTCATGAAAGCCCCATTACCAACTTTAACATCTAAGCAAATCGCATCTGCCCCAGAAGCGAGTTTTTTCGACATGATGGATGATGCAATTAAAGGAATACTTGGAACAGTCCCTGTAACATCACGTAACGCATACATCTTTTTATCGGCTGGGGTGATGTTTTTGGATTGTCCAATGACAGAAATACCAATACGGTTTACTTGATTTTTAAATGCGGTTTCGTCCAATACGATGTTATATCCAGGAATCGCTTCGAGTTTATCAAGCGTACCCCCAGTGTGACCTAACCCACGGCCACTCATTTTCGCGAATTTAGCTCCACAAGAAGCCACGAGTGGTCCGAGTACTAAAGTTACCTTGTCGCCAACACCCCCAGTAGAGTGTTTATCGACCTTTATCCCTGAAATATCTTCAAGATTAAACGTGTCTCCACTGTGCATCATCGCAATCGCTAAATCGGTTGATTCTTGATCGGTCATACCATTAAAATAGGTTGCCATTAAGAAAGACGACATTTGATAATCAGGAATGTCTCCTTTGGTATACCCTTTAACAATAAAGTCTATTTCGGCTTTGGTCAATTCAAAGCCATCGCGCTTTTTTGTAATTAAATCTAACATTCTCATCGTTTTAACACCTCGTAAAATTATTATAACATACAAATCTTTTTCTACATAAATGCTTTGTGTTATAATAGGCAAGGGAGTTGAACTCATGAAAATTTACGCCATCAGACACGGCCAAACCGATAGTAATTTAAACCGAATCGTTCAAAGTTGGACGAATAATCCACTCAATCAAAATGGCATTACTCAAGCAATTAAGATGGGGCAATTTTTACAACATCAAGGGTATCATTTTGATCATATCTACAGTTCACCCCTCGATAGAGCCATTAAAACAGCCGAACTAATCCAAGAATATCTATACATAAAGAAGCCAATTATGATTCATGAAGCTTTTATTGAAAGAAACTTCGGTCCGTTCGAAGGAGGGTCCATTGATATCGCAGCTAAAGCCATCGCACAACCGAACTTCAGAATGAATGGATTTGAGCATGATGAAGCCTTATTACAACGTGTAGACAAAGGTCTAAAAGACTTATATTTAAAACATCCAAATGACCATATTTTGCTGAGTTGTCACTCACATGTTGTGAAGTCTTTACTAATACTTAGTGACCCAAAACAATACGATTACCGAGTACTCTTAAATAACGCTAGTATGTGTATTTTTGATTATGATGGTCAGACCTTAAATACCATAGATTACAACATTGAAGCGATTGAAAAATAAACCAAAACGGTTTATTTTTTTTATACTTAAATATGATTATTCTTTTGCAAAGCAAACGATTTGTCATTTCTGAAAGCGCTATGATACAATAACTACAAATATGAAGGTTTGAACTTCAACATTTTCAAACCTAGAAAGCGGTGAAAATATATGGTAACAGCGAAAGCATCTAGTCACTTAGATGTTTTAAGCAAGCGAAACCTACTGATTTATACAGGTTTCTTAGTCATTTTACTGGTTTCATCCAGTATTATCTTCGGGTTTTACGCCTTTTTGATTGCGTTAGTCGCAATCATTGGTTCAGCATCGGTTGAACTGGTGTTCTCAAAACTGCGTAAAAGACCGTTGGACTACAGTTTGTTAGTAACACCACTGATTTTTGCTTTGATTATGCCACCATCCATTCCATTATGGGTTGTCATCATTGGAAGTGTATTTGGCACCTTCTTTGCAAAATCTTTGTTTGGTGGATTGGGTAAAAACGTGTTTAACCCAGCATTAGTCGGGTATATATTTGTCACGATTTCATTCCCTAAATACATGAACACACAGTGGTTAAATCCACAAACAGATGTGATTTCATCGACAACGCCACTCATCCAACTTAATAATAATGCCTTAGGCTACGACCTATGGGAATTATTGGTGGGCAATGTTCCGGGTTCTCTTGGGGAAACCTTTAGAATTGGAATTTTAGTTTTAGGACTTGCACTTATAGTCTTGAAGATTGTAGACTGGAGAATTACACTGTCTCTTTTAGCAACCATCTTCTTGATTAATTTCTTAGGTGAATTTATTGCACCAGATTTATTCAGAGACCCTATTCAATCGCTATTCGTTGGTAGTGTGTTATTTGGTGCATTCTTTGTCGCAACCGACCCGGTCACTGCGCCAACATTTGGTTGGGGTCGAGTCATATATGGTATAGGGATTGGGATCATCATCATGGTCATTCGTGCGGATGCCGGTGCTTACCCTGAAGGGACAGCATTTGCCATCGTGATTATGAATGCCATCGCGCCACTCATCGATTCCTATAAAAAGGAACCCACAATGGAGGTAGCCGCATGAAACAATACATCCGAATGTTTCTCTTCGTGATCATTTTAGGTGGGGTAACATCTTCGCTACTTGTTGGCATGGATGTACTCACAAAAGAACGTATTGCTCTCAATAAAGAAGCCCAAATCAAGTCGGCTATTCTAGATGCTTATGACATCAACTATAGTCTTGCGACTGTTCATGATATTTTTGAAGACAATGTTACCGTGATTCAATATGAAGGTGAAGATACTTTCTATGTCGATAATAATACGGGTCAAATCTCCTACATCTTCTCAGGAGGGGCTGTTTGGGGAACACTCCGTGGTGTCATCACGTTTGAAAATGATTTTAGAACCGTCGTAAATTTGAGTATTCTCGAACAGTCAGAAACCCCTGGATTAGGTGGTGTCGTGGCAGAACGTTGGTACTTGGATACCTATATTGGGGTTGTATTTAATACAGCGAGCCCTTATATCATTATCCGTCATGGCCAAGAGGAAAATTTAGCCAACGAGGTCGATGCCATCACAGGTGGTACAAGAACTTCTGAGAAATTTATGGAGATTTTGAATACAACCTATGAAGACTTCAAAGCCAAATGGGCTATTGTGGGGGTTTAATTATGAAATTCATACGATTGAAATATAAAAAATGGTTCAACATTTTAAAAGATGGGATTTCCGTTAATAACCCCATTGTTGTTACAGTTTTAGGGATTTGTTCTTCTTTGGCTGTATCAAATAAAGTCGAAAATGCGCTTGCTATGGGCTTAGGTGTAACCTTCGTTGTCATGGCTTCGAGTGCTTTCATTTCCGCATTACGAAAACTCATTCCAGCTAAAGTCAGAATGGTTACCTACATGGTGGTCATCTCAACCTTTGTTATTTTAGTTCAAATGTTCCTTGAAGCGTATTTCCCATTAATCGCGATTCAACTTGGCGCTTACGTCGGATTAATTATTACCAACTGTATCGTTATGGGACGTGCTGAGGCTTACGCTGTTAAAAATCCAATTCGCTACTCATTAGTTGATGGATTTGCGAGCGGAATGGGGTATACTTTAGTACTTGTGGTTGTATCAATCATTCGTGAATCCTTAGCCTTTGGTACTATATTAGGATTTAGAGTCATGCCAGCCAGTTTTGTGAACTGGTCCATCATGGCCTTAGCACCTGGCGGATTCTTTGTGATCGCATTATTCATTTGGGGCATTCGTGAATGGCTCAAATTCTACGAAAGTGAGGCTTAATCTATGGAACGTCTAATTGAACTCTTTGTAGCAACCATTTTAAACCATAATATAGCCTTAGTCTACATTTTAGGGATGTGCCCACTGATTGCCATCTCGACCAGTGTTAAGAATGCAAAAGGTATGGGGATTGCGGTTGTCATTGTCGTTACCCTCACTGGGATTATCAACTACCCAATTTATCAACTCTTAAAACAAACCGAAACGACTTCGTTGGCTTTACTTGTTTTCATCATTACCATTGCAGCTACGGTTCAAATCCTTGAACTCTTAATGGAAAAGTTTGTGCCAAAAATGTATAATGCGTTTGGGATTTTCTTGCCTTTAATCACTGTAAACTGTGTGGTACTTGCTGTATCCTTATTCTTTGTGAATCGTGAATACACCTTTAGTGAAACCGCTGTGTTCTCCTTTGGTTCTTCATTAGGTTGGATGCTAGCCATCGTATTAATCGCTGGATTAAGAGAAAAAATGGCCAAATATTCCGATGTACCTAGAGGTCTTAAAGGTAAAGGTATCGTGTTTGTATTACTGGGTATATTAGCACTTGCGTTCATTGGCCTAACTGGCTTAGCAAGCATATAGGGGGGCAATATGAACATTTTCGTACCGATTATATTAGTTGGGGTTTTAATCATTATTACCCTTTTACTCATCATCGTAGACAAACTCCTTGGTGGTGGTAAAGAAAAAATATTAATGATCAATGATGAAATCATGATCCCTGTTAAGAATGAGGATACCGTACTCAATACCTTATCCGAACAAAAGATCTACTTACCTTCTGCTTGTGGCGGTAAAGCAACCTGTGGAACCTGTAAGTTTAGATTGATTGAAGGGGGTGGCGAAATTAAGCCAACCGAACTCCCATTCTTATCTCTTCACGAAAAGGAAGAAGGCGTTCGACTTTCATGCCAAGTTAAAGTTAAAGACGACATGAAAATCGAGATTCCAAAACAATTATTAAATGCGAAATCGTATAAAACGAAAGTAACCCAAATAGTCGATCAAACGTATGATATTAAGTTAGTTAAATTTAAACTGTTGAATCCCAAAGAAATGGTATTCAAACCGGGACAATTCGCTCAAATCGTGGTACCTGGAATTGATGTCATTCGTGCTTATTCGATCGCTTCGAACCCGGCTCAAACCGATGAAATCGAACTCATCATCAGACAAGTGCCTAACGGTAAAGCAACGACTTTCGTTCACAAAGCTCTTCAAGTTGGTGATAAGATTACCTTAACGGGGCCATTTGGTGATTTCTACCTTCAAGAAGATTCTAATCGCGATATGATTTGTATTGCGGGTGGGTCAGGTAAAGCACCGATTCGTAGTATTTTATACTATTTAAAGGACCGTGGGATGAATCGTAAGGTTAAATACTTCTTTGGGGCGAAATCCAAACGCGATTTATATATGACCGAAGAGTTTGAAGCATTACAAAAAGAATTTCCTAATTTTGAATATATTCCCGCTTTATCAGAACCACTGCCTGAAGACAATTGGACTGGTGAGACCGGTCTCATTACGAATGTTGTCGACCGTCTAACCGGTGATTTATCGGAATCTGAGGCTTATTTATGTGGGTCTCCGGGAATGATTAATGCTTGTATCAAAGTCTTAAGCAAACACGAGATTAAGCAACATAATGTTTTTTACGACAAATTCTCATAATAGAAATGAAAAGTCTAGCCAGATTTTCAAACGGGCTAGACTTTTTCTTTTATATAAATAAATTATGGTTAGAAGATTGCGTATCGCCCAAATAAGTAGCAACGCCTGCAATTTCAATGCCGTCCATGAGTTCTTCTTTTTTAATGCCCATGATGTCCATAGACATCGCACAAGCTGTAATCTTGACACCCATATCCATCGCATTTTTCATTAAAGTTTGTAAAGAATCGACATTTTTCTTTTTCATGATATAACGAATCATCTTCGGTCCCATACCCAACATATTCATCTTCGAAATTGGTAATTTTTCGGTTCCTTTAGGCATCATGAATCCAAACATCTTTTCGATGAATGATTTTTTCACTTTAACGTGTTTTGGTTTTCTTAAGATATTGAGACCCCAGAAAGTAAAGAATAACGATACATCTTTACCCATCGATTTAGCACCGGTTGCGATAATAAATGCTGCGATTGCTTTATCCAAATCTTCTGAGAATACCACAATGGTCGACCCATTCTTGACATCTTCTTTATCGGGTTTGACTGTTTTCCCTTTTTGAAGTTTCGCAGTGATGGTTTTTTGGTCTTTCGATAAATTGATCAACGTATTGCCTGTTTTATTCGCCCATGTTTGAATGTCTTTCATAAAGCCTGGGTCGGATGCTTTGACCTCCAAGACTTCCCCTTGTTTCATCGTTTCCATGGTTTGATAGACCTTCATAATCGGTCCAGGGCATTGTAAGCCACAGGCATCGACAATCTTTATATCTTTAGGGGTAACCACTTCAGGTTCTTTTTTACTGACTGGGTCACCAAGTTCATTGACTGGGAAGAAACAAACTTCACTGCCATTAGAATCAAATACACAGGAGAAGGATTTGAATCCACCGTCTAAGTTAATGGCCTTAAATCCATGTTGTATGAGGATTCGTTGAGCAGCATACCCACGTGTACCTACTTGACAATAGACATAAATGGTTTCAGATTTTGGTAGTTCATTGAGTCTTGAACGCAATTCAGAAAGTGGAATGTGGGTGGAACCCTGTAAGTAATTGATTAAAACTTCAGCATTTTCACGAATATCTAAGATAAAGGCACCTTTGGATGCTAATTCTTGAATCTCTGACCAAGTGACGACTTGGGTTAGCCCTTTGATCATATTTTCTGCCACATAACCAGCCATGTTGACAGGGTCTTTTGCAGATGAATACGGTGGTGCATAGGCTAAATCAATATTTTTAAGTTCTGTGACTTTTAGTTTTGCATAAATCGCTGTAGCAATCACATCGATACGCTTATCCACGCCATCATTACCAATTGCTTGCGCACCATAAATTTCTTCTGTTTCTGGATTAAATACAAGTTTTAATGAGATTGGACTAGATCCTGGATAGTATGATGCATGACTACTTGGGTGTATATGTAATACTTTATAGTTGTATCCGAGGGTTTTCACTTGTTTTTCACTTAACCCTGTAGATGAAACCGTTAAATCAAAAATCTTCGCAGCGGATGTAGCGAGTGTGCCTTGATAAGGATCTTCTATGCCACAAATGTGGTTTGCAGCGATTCTACCTTGACGATTGGCAGGGCCAGCTAAGGCAGCCATCATCATTTTGTTTGATACACGATTAGGTACTTCTACAACATCTCCAATCGCGTAAATATCAGGGTTAGAGGTTAACATGAACTCATTGACTTTAACTGAACCTTTTTCGGATAAGTCTAAACCAGCTTCTTTGGCTAGAATGTTGTCTGGTCTAACTCCAATCGCGAATATGATTAAATCGGTATTGACTACTTTTCCCGAGGATAAAGTAATTTGTTTACCTTGTTGGTCGAAAGATTTCACGCCATCATTTAGGATGAGCTCAACCCCTTGATCTGAAATCGCCTGATGAATGATTTGTGCCATTTCAAAATCGAACATGCCCATCACTTGTGGTGCCATTTCAATTAATGAGATTTTGAGACCCAAATGATGCAAGTTTTCCATCATTTCAATGCCAATAAAGCCACCACCAATGACGGTTGCATGTTTCGGTTGATTATTCTTAATGTAATCAATAATTGAATCCATATCAGGAATATTGCGAAGCGTAAATAAAGTTTTAGCGTCTTCAATCCCAGGAATTCTTGGTTTCACAGGTACTGAACCCGTCGATAAAACGAGTTTATCGTAGGTTTCCGTGTAATTTCGATTGGTTTTTAAATCTTTGATTTGAACTAGTTTAGAAGCAGTATCGATTTTGATGACTTCATTGAAGTTACGAACATCGATATTGAACTTGTTCTTCATGTCTTCAACCGTTTGAACAACCAATGCATCTCTCGATTCGATGATACCACCTACGTGATAGGGTAAACCACAATTGGCGAAACTGATATATTCACCTTTTTCAAGTAGAATGATATCTGCAAATTCATCCAATCTGCGCAGTCTAGCTGCGGTAGTAGCGCCACCAGCGACGCCGCCAACAATAATAATTTTATTTGACATAACGAGTCCCTCCAACCCCTAAATATATTCCGAAATTGGCTGAAAGTCAATATAAAAACCGCCTATAAATAGACGGTTCTCTATGTAATGTTTACATTATTTAATTTGAGAGCGGTAAATGTTCGCGTAAACGCCATTTTTCTCTAATAGATCAGCATGTTTACCTTCTTCAACTTTAATCCCTTTTTCAAGGACGACAATCTTATCTGCATTTTTAATGGTTGAAAGACGGTGTGCAATGACAATCGTTGTTCTCCCTATTTTGACTTTATTGAGGGCACTTTGAATCATCATTTCAGTTTCTGTATCAATGTTCGCGGTAGCTTCATCCATAACAAGAATTGACGGGTTATGAACCACAGCACGTGCAAATGAAATGATTTGCTTCTCACCCACAGAAAAATTCGAGCCCTGACGAGTCACTTTAGATAATACGCCGTCTTCAAGTTTATCAAGCAGTTTGTCCCCACCGATTTCTCGTAATATACGTTCGATTTCAGCGTCACTAATATCGACACCAAATCGAATATTATCCGCGATGGTTCCCTTAAATAATACAGGGTCTTGGAGGATGATTCCAATGTGTTGACGGTAGGTTCGTTTACTGTAAGTACGGATATCCATATCATCGATATAGATGTTGCCCATATCATCCGGTTTGATGTCGTAAAAACGGAGTAATAAGCTCATCAGAGAGGTTTTACCAGACCCCGTATGTCCTACTAACCCAACCATTTGACCTGGTTCGACTTGTAAGTCAATACCTTTTAACACGGGGTTATTCTTTTCATAGGAAAACCATACGTTATCAAATACAATTTTGCCATGATAGCGTTCGATAGGATGAAAATCACTATCTTCTTGTTCACCATCGATAATCACGAATAAACGTTCCGTACGGACAATTGCGTGCTGTAAATTACCAATTTCACGGAATAATGTACCGACTGGTTCAATTAAGCGTGATAAGTAATCGTTGTAGGCATAGATTACCCCAGCCGATACAACAAAACCAGCAACGTTAAAGTAGGATACTCCAAAGTATAAAATAACAAAAGCTGTTACGAGTTGACCTATTAGTCTAATCATGTTCCAACCGATTGATAAATGCAACTTGGTTTCTTTAAGTTTTTCTCTAAGAAAATCTTCAGATAATTGATTAAATTTCTCGGAGGTTTGTTCTTCAAAGTTGAAGATTTGTAATACGGAGATCCCATTGATGATTTCATTAAGATTAGCAGTAATCATCGAACTTTGCTCATTCACTTTGACAGCGATGATATTCAATTTCTTAATAAAGTAGCGTAACCAAAAATAGACAAATGGGAAGATGATAAAGGTTAATAACGCGAGGGTAGCGTCCAAATAAAACATCCCAATATAAGCAAAGACGATTGCCATAGTCGCATTGACTAATAGGTTCATGATGGTTGAAAATAGGTTCATCATCCCGGCAACGTCATTAATAATTCTGTTCGCAATCTTACCAGCTGGTTCCTTTTCAAAGTAGTTCATCGGCATTCGTTGAAGGGATTTCATTGCGTCAAGACGGGCATCTCTTACAATATTAACGTTGATCATCATGGTTGAAATACGTTGGATATACGTGAACAAAATTTGTAAGAAAAACCTAAGAATGAGTAATATTAATAAGATAATAATCGGGTTAATAAATGGTTGATAGAAAGCGAGTACTTCACTTCTTTCAAGACGTGTAATGCTATAGGTAAAGGTATCCCCTTGATTATTTCTAACCGTGAGGGTATTTCCACTGAGGGTTTTAGTACCATTCTCAACAATATCTAGGATGGCATAATATTTACCTTCATAAATAATGATCGATAATACATCCGAAGAGATTTCATCTTGAGTATAGTAATTGCCATTATACTCGATGCCGTCGGTATCGGTGGTTTGATACCATGGTTTTTCGATACCCACCAAGTAATCATCTAGAATAGACTTAACAATGAGCGGTGCGAATAGCCCTAAAACTTGGACAATGATCATCGCGATGATGGTGATTGTGAGATATTTTTTATACTTGGCGATATAACGCCAAACTTTTTTCATGGTTTTCATCGGTTTACCTCATCGTCATCTGTTCGATGAATTGGTTTTTATACCAACCCTCTTGACGGATCAGTTCATGGTGTGTTCCGCGCTGTGTAATTTGTCCATTTTCAAGCACCAAAATGACATCAGCATCATGAATGGCTGAAAAACGGTGTGCCACAATGATATTGGTTTTACCTTTACGGAATTCTTTTAGGTGATTGATGATGTTATCCTCGGTTTTCGCATCCACAGCCGACAATGAATCATCTAATATAAGGATCGCTGGTTCTTTGATGAGTGCTCTTGCAATCGAAAGGCGTTGTTTTTGCCCACCCGATAAACTGACACCAGATTCCCCTACCATCGTATGTAAACCATCGTGTAGGAACATTAAATCTTTTTCAAAATCCGCCAGTTTAACTGCTTTATCAAGCATTTGCGAGGTAGCATTTGGCTTACCTATGAGGATATTTTCATCGACACTACGTCTAAATAACATATGCGATTGAGGTACGTAGCCGACTAGGTTGCGAATATCCTCAATTTTATAAGACTGAATCGATTTGCCATCAACTAAAATGGAGCCTTCAGTCACGTTGAATTCGCGTAACAATTGACGAATTAATGTAGATTTACCTGCACCTGTTGGTCCAACGATGCCAATCGTTTGGCCATTTTTAATGGTTATATCAATATTTTTAATGACGGGGTTTTTATCAAATGGGTATTTAAATGTAACATTTTTAAAAGTGATTTCATTGAAGTTTATGATTGGCAATGAATCTGCGTCATCATGAACTTCAGGTGTTTGTTTCATGATTTCATCGAAGCGATCGATTGAAATGTGGGCATTATTGATTTGAGTGAAAATCCCAGAGATGGAAGTAATCGGTCCATATAATTGACCAATATATGCGACGAATGTAATGAGTCCACCCAACGTCATCTCTTGTTGAATGATGAAGAATGTCCCAAAAGAAAAGGCTAAAATATAGGCGATTCCATAAATGATTTCAAACATCGGTGTAAACCAGTTTTCATAACGAACGATGTATCGCCAAGATTCAATGTCTTTATTAATGGCTGCATTTTGTCTTTTCAAATCATTTTCTTCTTGAACATACGCACGAATGGTTTTTTGACCTTCCACGTTTTCCAGTACTTTTTCAGTCATATCTGCGTATATTTCGCGGTGAATCTTAATATATTTACGTTTTTTTGCTCGAATAATGTTTAAAATCGTAATTCCAATCGGCATGATCGTAATCGAAATGATGGTTAATTTCCAACTGATGGTAGTTCCCATGACGATGATTGCGAACAAAATCAATCCGACGTTGAAGATGATGCCTTCAAGTAATGAGGTAGCTGCTTGTGTGATGGCATCCAAATCACTCGTAACACGAGAGATTAAGTCACCTTTTTCAAACATTTCATAAAACTTTGAGTCCATGTCGAACAGGTGTTTTAAATATTTTTGACGTAATTTATAAGCCAGTTTTTGTGCTTCCTTTGTTACCATGTAGTTATAGATAAAAGACATGCCATAGCGTGTGATTGGAATTAATAACAACAGCCCTGCTAAAAGAAAAAGGGTGCTTTTTGTGAGTCTTGAGGATACGATGACATCAATCGCTTCACCAAGCACTTTTGCAGGTGCTAAAGAGATGATTGAGATGCCAATCAGTAAGATAAACATAACCGTATATTGTTTCCATTCGGCTTTGATAAACCAGCCTAGATGTTTGATAATTTTCTTCATAAAGTCTTCCTTTTATTTTTATAGTAACCAATATGATTATACGCTTTATCGAAGTAAATTAAAAGTCCAAAACCTTGAAAAATTTTCACGAAACATGACAAAAAAAACCGTTCTGTTTTGAACGGTTTTCAAAAGTTTTACTCTTTGTATTGATAGCCAATACCCCAAATGGTTTGAATGATTTCTGGATTGGTTGAATCTTTTTCAATCTTATTACGAATGCGTTTCATATGGACATTAATGACGTTTTCATCATCGTAATATGACTCATTCCAAACTGCTTCATAAAGCTGTTTCTTAGTAATAATCTTGTTAGGATTTGAAAAGAATAGTTCCAAGATTTGTGCTTCTTTCTTAGTCAAGGGGATTTCAATACCATGGTTATAGAACATATAGTTATATAGATGAAATTCGAGGTCTCCAATCGTCTTTACTTGTTTTCGTTCAACATGAGACATGCGATATCTGCGAATGACTGCATGGATTCTCGCAATGAATTCAATCATAGAGAACGGTTTTGCAAGATAATCATCAGCCCCAAGCGTAAGCATTTCAGCTTTGTCAGTATCGGTATTTTTCGCTGAGATAACCATTAGTGGCGTATTGGCTGATTTGCGGACTGCCTCGATGATGGATTTACCTTCCATATCGGGTAACATCAAATCTAGCACGATTAAATCAATGGCCGTTTTTTCAAATTGAAACATCGCCTGAGCACCATCATATGCAGATATCACATTGAAATTTTCCTTCTTCAAGGCCTCTAGTAAAATCTTATGGACTGTTTTGTTGTCCTCAACCAGTAAAATTGTTGTATTCATAGGTACCTCCCTAATTCTTACTTTCATCATATCACAATTTAATGAAAGACCTATACTGGTTATCTTTTATTAATACATTTGTAATAATTACGGCTAGTTGCGAAAGAAATCACGTTCAATAATTATATCATACACAGCTTTGAGTTCTTCTAACAATAACGTGGCTTTCGAATAAACACTATCATACTGTCCATTTTTGACTAATGTCATGATGTCTTGACACGTTTTCGATGCCTTTTCAGCAAAAATATAGTTTGTTGATCCTTTTAAATAGTGAGCAACGCGTTCGATATCGATGTAGCTTTCTGAAGACATCGCTTTTTTAAGGTTAGCAATTTGTTCGATATAATCTTCTGCAAACGTGCTTAAAATCTCATAAATCAGTGCGTGGTCATTCTCATAAGCAACGAGTAATGACTGTTCATTGATGTCCTCTAGGTCAGATAGATTTACATTTTGTTGACCAACTTCTTCTAACTGATATTTAATAAGTTCTAATAAAACTTCAGGTTTGTATGGTTTTGTGATGGATTTATTCATGCCTGAGGCAATTGCTTTTGCATTTGCAGCTTCTGTAGCATTTGCAGTCACAGCGATGATTGGTATTTTTGAGAATTTTCCTTTAAGCTCACGTATCTTTTCAGCAGCTTCATAGCCATCCATCTCCGGCATTTGAATATCCATGAGAATGATATCGACACTCATCAATTGGGCACGGTCAATCGCTTCACTACCTGAGGAGGCTAATATGACATTGAGACCTGCTTTGGATAAAATGACTTGCATGGCTAGACGATTGACTTTGTTATCATCCACAACCATGACTTTTTTATTTTTAAAAATGGATTGATCAGATACTGGTTTTTGTAGTTTATTATGGTCTGTAACGAACAATTGATGTACACGTTCACGTGTGGTTGGCATCGTAATAACATAATCGATATGTTTATCTTTAAGCTCGTGTTTTGACCTTGATGATGGATCGAGAGAGCAAATCACTATTTTCGCATTAAGTCGACCCAATTTCTTTTTAATTTGATCAA
>CAZXLG010000016.1:0-23101 GCA_964641335.1 uncultured Paracholeplasma sp. | reverse complement strand
AAAGTTATAGGTAATGGTTATGAATAGTATTGCAGGAATCGAAACAAAGACCCCAACCAAACCAAAGAATGCTTGTGCTAATAAAATGGCTGAAACCGAGAGTAATGGGTTTAGTTTTAACTGCTTCTTATAGATATGAGGGTTAATCAAGTACGCATCTAAGTTCGGGAAGATCAATATAAATAGCCCGATTGGAATGGAGGCGTATAGAGGTTCTGGTAAGGATAAGGCGATTAAAATCATGAAGAATGAAGACAAATAACCACCAAAATAAGGAACTAAAGAGAATACTGAGACACAGACCCCTAAAACCAAGGCATAATTTCTATATTCTGGAACAAAAATACCAATCAATAAGAATAAGCTTGCATATTCTAAAAATTGAATGAATGCGATGATGATTTCAGCCACTAGATAGTTTGTCAAGTCGTGATAAAGTTGAGAAACATATAAATACATTTTGTTGTTTTCGCGCAACAATAAGTATTCTTTTGTCTTGTTTTTGATGTTTTCGAAGTTAATTAGGAAAATAATCCCGACAATAACGATGACCGCACCACCAAAAATAGCACCGACAACCAAATTCGTACCTTCACCGGTAGCAGTAAAGAATGAGAATACATTCGCGTAGATATCATCTACCATCGTGGATAAAGCTTGTTGAACAGTCGTCGTATCAATATTTAAGATATCACCGATTTGAATCAACAAATTCGATAGACCCACAGTCAAATTACCTAAATCATCGATGTAAGGTTTAACGAATACGAAGACGATGACTAATACCAAACCAATAATGAATGCGTACAAGAACAAAATCCCAATGACACGTGGAATTTTGAAACGCTTCTCAAGCAGTGTGACGATTGGATTGAAAACAAACGCAATCGCGAACGCAATAATGATCGGTAATAAAGCAAAAATGGCTTTTTCAAATAAATTACCCCATAGCGGTGAAAGCTCATAGAGCATATAAATGATAAGCAATAATACCAAGACATTGACATAACGCCAATTGATTTTACTCTTCATAAAATCACTCCTTTGTATCGATAATGATGGTTACAGGTCCTTGATTAATTAGACTGATTTTCATGTCCTCACCAAATACACCTTTTTCAACGACAGGCACCACTTTTTTTAAATCAGTATACAGTCTTTCATAATAAGCTAAGGCTTGATCCGGTTTAGCACTTTGGGTAAACGATGGGCGATTATTTCCCTTTACAGAGCCCAATAGTGTGAATTGGGATATCAATAAAATCGAGCCATTGACTTGGGATAAACTCAAGTTCATTTTGCCTTCAGAGTCTTCAAAGACCCTTAGAGCAATGATTTTTTTAAGCATATAGTCATAATCAATATCGGTATCATCCACATGGATGCCTAATAAGATTAAATAGCCTAAACCGATGGATTTATAGTAATCAGCCACTAAAACAGAGGCTTCAGTCACGCGTTGAATCACAGCTCTCATTATTTAAATCTTCTTTCAATATGATAAATATTCGCGATTTTCATTAAATTGACCATGACATTTTCGATTTCGGATTTACTACTGGTCAATATCTTTAATGTAGTTATACTTTCCATACGTGCATTGCTGATGGCATTTACTTCTGCAATTGTCAGTGAGGTGGCGTTGATGGTCGCGATAATTTCTGATAAAATGTTGTCTCGGTTCTGTCCTATGATCTGAATACGGGTTGGGTATTTTCGAGAAATGTTGCTTGCCCAATAGACATCAACAAAACGCATTTCAGTTAGATTTTTAACGTTCGGACAATCCTCATGGTGGACAGCAATCCCACTACCTTTGGTAACATATCCGACGATTGAATCCCCAGGAACGGGTAAACAACAGTTCGCAATTTTTATTTGAGGTGTTGATAAACCTTCCACAATCAAACCAGATTCATGGTTGGTAGTCAAAATACGTTTGGCTTTATCAAGTTGTCTTTGTAAGAGGGTTTCTTTATCAATTTCTTTACCAGAGAGTTTCGCAACCACGGTTTTAGAACTGATAATACCCTTACCGACTTCGACATACAAGTCTTCAACGGTTTCCACCATGTTTTTTGAAAAGTGTTTGACAACAAATTCATCGTTGATTTGAGACACTTCAAGTTTGAGTGGAATGGCTTCTCTTTCAATCATATCCTTGCCCATTTGAAATAAGTTATCCTTATTGGCTTTATTTAAGAACCCTTTAATCTTATGACGCGCATGAGAGGATTTAGCCATCTTAAGCCAGTCTTCTGATGGTCCACTGACGTTTTTCGAGGTTCTAATGGATACGATATCTCCGGTTTGTAATTCATAATCTAGTGGAACAATTCGGTTGTTTACTGATGCGCCAACCATTTTATTGCCTACATCGGAGTGGATACGGTAAGCAAAGTCTATTGGAGTGGATCCTTTGGTAAGTTCAACTACTTGACCTTTCGGTGTAAAGACATAGACGTTTGCTTCAAGAATGTCGTTTTTAACGGTTTCAACAAACTCATTAGCCCCTTCGTTTTTGTCATCGGCATCCTCACTCATTTTCAGAAGGTCTGCATACCATTTTAATTTTTGAGCAATTTCGAATTGTTCTTTTTCTTTAGAATATTCTTTACTTTCTTTATAAGCCCAGTGGGCAGCAATCCCGTATTCGGCGACTTTATCCATTTCATAGGTTCGAATTTGAACTTCAAAAATCGACCCATCATCCGATAGAATGGTCGTATGTAAGGATTGATACATGTTTGGTTTAGGTACTGCAATATAGTCTTTAAAGCGCTTTGGAATCGGGATAAAGTGGGCATGGATGATACCCAATACTTGATAACAATCCTCAATGCGATCAACAATGACTCTGATGGCTAGAATATCATAAATATCTTCAAAGTCTTTGTTTTGTTTGGTCATCTTTTTATAAATGGAATATATATTTTTAGTTCGACCGGAAATTTGATAATGTTCAAGATGGTGTTCACATAAGTGCTCTTTAATTTTACTCATCATATGTTCAATCGAAACATTCTTAATTTGTTCTTGGTTTTCGATGAGGTTCTTAATGCGGTGATAAAAAGGCCCATTCACAATTCGTAATGAGGAATCTTCGAGTTCCGCTTTAATTTTAAAAAGACCTAGTCGATGTGCCAGTGGCGCATAGATTTCTAGCGTTTCATTGGCAATCTTAAGCTGTTTTTCACTGCTTTGATAGTGAATCGTGCGCATGTTATGCAAACGGTCTGCAATCTTAATTAAAACAACACGGATATCTTTCCCCATCGCCAATAACATCTTTTGATGGTTGTCCGCTTGTGAGATTTCTTGATTAAATGAAATTTTACCAATTTTCGTAACACCATCTACCAATTGTGCGACTTCTTCGCCAAATTGATTTTTAATGTCATCGTAGGTAGTTAGGGTGTCTTCGAGGGTATCGTGTAAAATTGCTGCGATTAAAGTATTCGGTCCTGCGGAAAGTTCACTCAGTATATACGCAACTGCAAGTGGGTGCGTAATATAAGGAGCTCCACTTTTACGCGTTTGACCCGCATGCTTAAAAGACGACAATTGATAAGCCGCTTCTATTCTGGACAAGTCAGACTCGCGTCTAATGTACGTTTTGACATTGTCGATTAATTTTTCGAATGTCATCAATGTTTCCAAACTATCACCTAGTATTTCAATGATGCGAAAATTGGATATTTACTCAAACGTTCCCTACCTTGTAGAGCTTCTAATTCGATGAAAAATGCTGCACCTACAACGGTACCACCTAATTTTTCAACCAACTGTACAGTCGCATCCACGGTTCCACCGGTTGCAAGAAGGTCATCAATAATGAGCACTTTGTCGCCTTTTTTAACAGCATCCGCGTGCAAGGATAGTTCATTCGAACCATACTCTAAATCATATTTAACCGTGACAGTTTCTCTAGGAAGCTTGCCTGGTTTTCTCACAGGGGCGAAACCTAAATTTAATGCATAGGCTACAGGACAACCAAAAATGAAGCCTCTAGCTTCAGGTCCTACAATCACTGTTGCGCCTACTTTTTTAGCAAAATCAACCATTTGGTCACAAGCATATCGATACGCATCACCATTGAGCATGAGCGGTGTAATATCTCTGAATAAAATGCCTTCTTTTGGGAAATTCTCAATCGATGCGATATAATCTTTTAAGTTCATAGTGTTCCTCCGTGTAACATAATTATTTTACAATAAAACAGGCGTTTTTACTAGACTAAACCCCAAATTTAACGCCAATATCGTAGATTCTAGACGCTTGTTGAAATAGCGTTGTTGTCAAATAATCAAATTGATAAGTACCGATGATATCTAAACGCTGTGGTAAGATCAATCCACCAATAATTACAGGCTTATGATGCTGGTTATCTAAGACAACTCGTCGAATGGCTTCATCATTAAAGTATTTCACCATGATGTAATCGACATTGGTATCTTTAACTTCGTAAAATTGTTGGATGTCTGTTATTTCAATCATCACAGGTTTAGATTGGATTTGTTTGGCTTTTTCAATTGCTAACAAACGATTACCGTTAATTTCAACGAGAGATTCATCAATTTTAAATAAATCCAGTGACAATGCACCGCCATCTTTCATCGCAATCGAGGCTAAAGAAGATTCGGTCGGTGGAAATTCATTGAGGTCGACAACAACTGCATTTTTTAATTTGGACTGATATAGACGGACTAAACTCGCTAACCCCATCATTTTACCAACGATGAACGTGAGTGTATTTAAAATCCGGTAAATGGATTCTTTTTCACCGGAAAGAGAACATAGAATTTCGCCTCTTTTAACAGATTGACCATTATTTTTATGTTTTCTAAACTCGATATCGATGTCATATAAATTTAATAGGGTTTGAATTTCATCCAACCCTGATACAACGCCCTCTTCTTTACTGAATAAATAAAAAACGCCCTGCGTTTGGTCGACCATGGGATTCACTTTACCACGTAAAGCTTCGATGATGGATTCAAAATATCTTAACATATGGACATTCACCCTTTCTTGTTGCTTCTATTTTAGCCTTGTTTATCGTTTTTATGCAAGTGTAATGTGTTATAATCATTACTGATTAAGGAGTTGAGCTGGATGAAACCTTTAGCACATAGACTGAGACCGACTCGATTTGAAGATGTCGTTGGACAAGACCATTTGATAGGTAAAGATGGCATTATTACGCACATGATTGAGCAAAATAAGCTCATATCTTTTATTTTATACGGGAATCCCGGTACTGGGAAAACGACGATTGCTTCACTTGTAGCTCAAAAGACTAATTTGGAATCGTTTGGTTTTTCTGCTGCCACCGATTCTAAACAACGCCTTAAAGAAATCATCGATATGACAGCTTATCATGATATATTGGTGATTATTGATGAAATTCATCGTATGAAAACCGATATTCAAGATTATTTATTACCGTATGTTGAGGAAGGCAAAGTCACCATTATTGGGCTTACAACCAATAACCCGTACATCACGGTGAACCCTGCGATCAGATCGCGTTGTCACATCTATCAACTTAATGATATTACTTTAGAAGATATAATCAAAGTTTTAGAAAATGCACTAAAATCCGATGAAGTGGATACGGATTTGACCCTTACTAAGGACACCTTAACGTATATTGCACAAAGTGCAGGTGGTGAAATCAGAACTGCACTCAATATGCTTGAAGCTACACTGCTACTCACCCAATATGTGGTAATTACCCCTAAGATTGCGAAACTCGCAATCGGTAAACCGGTGTTACAACTCGATGGCGATCAAGACAACTACTTCGAAGTGTTAAGTGCTTTTCAAAAATCGATTCGCGGTTCCGATGTCGATGCGAGTTTACACTACTTAGCTCGTTTAATCACGATGCAAGATTTAATCTCCCTCACCCGCAGACTCATGGTCATTGCGTATGAAGATATTGGACTCGCTAACCCAGCCATTGGACCGAAGGTTATGGCTGCGTGTGATGCGGCGATTAAGCTTGGATTACCTGAAGGAAGAATTCCCCTCGCAGTAGCGGTTATCGACTGTGCATTATCGCCTAAATCGAATACTGCTATCGGTGCGATTGATCAAGCACTTAACGATTTTCAAAGTGGCACAACAGGACCAATTCCAAAACACATCATCAACCGTGAGATTAAAGGGGATAGTAGTTTGTATAAATACCCTCATGATTATCCTTTCGCAATGGTTGATCAAACCTACTTACCAGATAACCTCAAAGATAAAAAATACTATCAACCTAAAAATGAATCATCCTATGAAGAAGCGCTTAAAGAGCGTTTAGAATGGATAGCCAAAAAGAAAAGCCGCTGAGACGGCTTTTATTCTTCTATGAGCTCATAATGGCGAACAAACGCCACTTCAAAATGGAATGGAAAATCCGCATCATTGATTGGACCAGCATACCATCCACCGACAGCTAAGTTTATGATCATATAGTACGGTTGATCAAATGGCCACTCTTCGAAGGTGTCATTGGGTTGTTTTTCGACCCTTAAGATTTCTTCATAATCAACTTGGAAGGACAAATGAGTTGGTGTCCACTCCAAAATATAGTCATGAAAGTCTTGATCGAGGTCAGCTTTTTTTAGAGAAGCACCCTTGTGTGTATTAATTGTGTGGTTATAAGTTTTAGTATGAATCGCGCAGGTCACTTGATCTTTTCTATTCCCTGCGAATTCCATCAAATCAATCTCTCCCATGGCTGGCCAGCGGTGGTCTTTAGTCGTTCCTAAAAACCAAATAGCAGGCCATGCACCACGCCCTATAGGCATTTTCGCTCTTGCCACAAAACGACCGTATTGGAAATGTTTTTTATCTTTCGTCATTAAGCGTGAAGACAAGTATGGACATCCTTTATCGCTGGTTTTAGTTGCGACAATGTGTAATGACCCATCTTTCACGTAACAATTTTCATCAAAATCCACATAACACTGTTTTTCATTGTTAGCCCATTTTGGGCCCACTTGGAACGTCCAAATATCTGGATTCGGTTTCCCGATATAATCAAAATTCTCTTCAAATGCTAATTTAAATTTAGCCATAGATTTCCCCAACTTTCGATATTTTCAACACAATAATTATATAATAATTAAGTCCAAAATACTATTGAAACCAACCGAGTGACAAAAATATTTTCATTTAGTATAATAGATGCATGGAGGGTCAAATCTATGTCCTATGAAACTTATTTAAAACCAAGTAATCCTACCGTTATCATGGTAGTCAAAGACTTTGGAACCATTGAATTAGAACTATTTCCTGAAGTTGCTCCAAATACCGTGTATAACTTTATTGATTTAGTTCAAAAAGGCTTTTATTCAGGCTTGAAATTTCACCGTATCATTCCTAATTTTATGATTCAAGGCGGTTGGGGTTCTGAGCTAAAACCAATCAAAGGCGATTTCAAACAAAATGGTGTGAATAATCCGTTATTACACGAACGTGGGGTCATTTCAATGGCGCGCACTAGTAATCCAAATTCCGCAACCTCACAATTCTTCATCATGCATAAAGCATCCCCACACCTTGATGGTGCTTATGCTGGATTTGGTGTAGTGACGAAAGGTATTGAAGTTGTGGATGCGATTGTCAGAAGTCCGAGAGATTATTCCGATAAACCATACACTGATATTGTGATTGAGTCCGTCACTGTCGATACAAAAGGGATATCATATCCAAAACCCATTTATCAATAAAGAAAAAACTGTTAAGTCAATGTGACCTAACAGTTTTATTTTTTAGAAGAATTTTTGTCTAGCTTGTTCTTTTACTTCTTTGCTAGCGGTGAATGGTATACGAGTTGTATAACCTGCTTTTGCAGCGACAATCATCTTGGTTGGCCATGCGAAGATATCGGAGTTCCATCTAAGAACAGTGTCATTATATACTTCTCTAGCGGCGGTAATTTCTTTTTGAAGATAGCTATTTTGTTGCATAGCATCTGCTAAAGAACGGTGAGCTTTAAGATCCGGATACGCTTCAAAGGCGACATTGATGCTTCTCATTGCGGAATCAAGTTGACCCGCAACTTGGTTACGGTTTTCATCGGTTGGATGTACACCACCTCTAAATTGGGCAACAGATTTCATCACGTCTTTGTCTAATTCGATGGATTTTTCAACAATACCAACCACGTTTTGTAGGATTTGGAGACGTTGTTCCAAATAGTTGTCAATTTGTGATGCATTATGTTGAATACGTTGTTGTAGTTGTCTGAAATATTTTTGTGCATTGATCTTCATGAATAAGAATATCAAGCCTGGGAATATTCCCAACACCCATAAAGCCACTTCAAATATAACTGATCCAACTCCAGTTTTTACAGGAATTTGTTTTTCAATTACATTGATGTCTCTACCAGCTTCGTTTACTGGTCCAGTTACTTCATCTAATTCATTTGCCATTTTCTATTCCTCCATAGTTATATTATACTTATTTTTTCTCATTGATGACATGAGCAAGTAACGAATTGATCAAATACACATCTTTTTCCGCAATTTCGCGGTTTTTTAAACCTTCGACCATTTGTCTAATACGGTCTTGGAAGCTCAAGGCTTCTTCAGGTTTAACCACTTCAATTTCAACTTGTTTGGTTTGTTGAACTGGAATATATTCTAACCATCGGACTGGGATTTGGTGGAATTTACCGTCGCCACCTAATTTGGTTACGTATTCGATGTGTTCAACGGTTTGATACCCATACGCCGTAACACCAATCACATCTTTATTGGATTCACTCTTCATCACATCGGTTTTTAATATATTACGAGTGACCGATAATGGGTGTTTGAAGGATTCAATATTCATTCGATTGACCACTTTTTCATGTTCATAGAATGAGACGTTGCTATCGTATAAATCTTTGTAGATATATTCCTTAGGCATTGTTTGTTGATAAAGTGGAATCGCTAAAAGCGGTGCGAATGCGAAATATATGCTTCTAAAATAGCTGTTTTGATACATTACAAAGCGGTTTTTAATTTCTGCGTGTTCATAGCCAAAGAAATATTTTGGTTCTGGGTCTAGTGGAATATCATCTAAATGTTCTGGATAAATTCGATTGATCTTTTTATGTTTAATCATATCGAAATCATCCCCATACCCATATTCTTTTTCTTTCATAAGGGCTAATAATTGTTTTTGAGCTAACGGTGTGAATAACAATCTAAACTGAACTTCATTATTACGGTTATTCGCTCCAAACAACACTTCAAACTCAGAGTTACCCATAACGGTATAGGTACCACCTTTGGTAATGTCTTTTTGCGATTGTTTTTCGAGTTTCTTGATTTGTCGATCGACCATTTTGTCAATCTTCTTCTCTGACATATGTTCAGCATCCGAGTCTTCCCTTGAGAAAATCAAATCTGGAGCGGCATCATTTGCATAAGTGAGCGAATATTGATTATAGTATCGCGGACACGGTTTCGTTAATGTTGCAGTCAACGTTTGCGTATGGTGTTGTGTGGTTCTTTTACCATTTGAATAGGATGTGGTTGTCCAATGAATGGTAATCGAACCTGTATAATCTTGGGTTTCCATACGGTGGATTAAATCATGTCCAAAGAAAAATGGATTCCCTTTGATTTCACCAGATTGCACGAATATTGTCGAACGGTTTAAGTCATTTGCTGAACTGTAGCCGAAGTTATTGATCATGTAGTCTAATCGTTTAGATTCAAACATCTGATCAAATTGAATGAGCGGTAAAGTCTTTTGGAAAAGCTCTTTATTCATACCCACATAAAATAAATCATTGAGTGGTTTCATTTGAGCGTATGCGACTTGAATCAATTGGATGACTTTATTATCGAGTTCGCGGTGTTCTTTTGTCAATACTTTGATTTGTTTGTTCAAAACTTTGAAAATCGTAAAGAGTGATATTCCCGCAACTACTGCGCCTAAAGATAACCCTAAAATATATAACAATTCCATCGCGATTTCAATCATAGCGTAAACACTATAACCTAAACCAGCAAGTGCAAGAATCGTTAAGAAAATCAGTAATCCACGCCAGGTTTTTTTAGCATTTAATCTCTTCTTAACGCCGTCACGTTCGGATTCTAATTTGCGAATTTTTTTGACTGTGTCGACGTTTTCTTCAACGTTGACAAGGGATTTTTCTGTAAGTTGATCAAAGAACTCTTTGACATTCTGATCGTGTTTTTCTTTATAGATGCCTTTAAAGGATTCTAGTGGATCATCTAAATACATATCTTGATCTAGTAATGGTGTAACCATTGGGTAACAACTCCCTCTTATTTAATTATAACGCATTTACTAAATTCAGTTTATACTATTTTTCGTCAATGTCAATATTTTTTGTAATCAATCCTTTATGGATGAGAATTTGAAGAAAAATAAAAGGAAATGTCGCACAATACGTTGTGTTTTCATTTCCATTTTATTTCATGAATTACCTATATAGATTTTATACGAACGTGAAGCTATAGGTATCGCTTAATTTCGATACTCTACCTGCAAAATCCACTGCTTCGATACGAACTGAATAGGTTTGATTTTTGGTCAATCCACCAAAGGTGAATTGATTGATACGGGTCACACCTCTAAATTCACCATCGATGTAGATGTTGTATTTTTCAACACCATAGTCATCGACACCACGCTTCCAGTAAATGGTGTTTGCTAATTGTTGGAGATTGATATCAGTCACTTTTTCAGGGGCTTCTTTATCAATCTTGCCGTAATCGCGTTGATACACTCTAACATAGTCAACTTCAAATGCGGTTGGGAATATCGAATCATCGACGTTACCCCCAAGTGTACCACCAATCGCAAGGTTTAAGATCATGAAGAAATCTTGATCAAATGGGAATACTTGGTTGTATTTATATTGTTGTGTAAATTGAGGGGTATAAATGACTTCATTGAATTTGACACCATCAACATACCAACGAATGGTACCTGGTTCCCACTGAACTTCATAATCGTGGAACTCTGAGTTTGCTGTTGGTAGGTTATAGGTACGTACTGGTGTATCGCCACCATTTCTTACTTCTGTGTGAATGGTACCCGATACTTTAGTAGGGTTATTACCCACATATTCCATGATATCAATTTCACCACTCTTTGGCCATCCACCATAGGTACTCATTGTCGGCATCATCCAAATAGCTGGCCATGTACCGCCACCTACTGGGTTTTTTGCACGAATGATGAAACGACCATAGGTAAAATCGCCTTTATACTTCGAAACAATACGGCTTGATGTGTAGTTTTTGCCAGAATAGACTTCTTTTTTGGCAATAATACTCAAAATTGAATCTTCAACCACTGTATTGTTTGCAGTGTAAAATTGTAATTCATTATTGCCGCCACCTGAACCATTGACTTCATAAGTCCATTTGGTCAAGTCAACTTCAGTGCCTTCAAATTCATCGGCCCAGACACAGACCCAACCATCTTCGAGAGTTTTTACGTTGCAGTCTTCTGCGCTTTCAAGCGGTGGAATATTTGTTTTTTCTGTACAAGCAACTAAAACGAGGGCTAGTACAAATAATGCTAATAAGTTTAATTTTTTCATCTAATGCCTCCTATTCGCCAGTAATACCAGTTCGGTCTATACTTTCGGTAAATTGTTTTTGAGCAATGAAGTATAAAATGAGGAGTGGTAAGATGGAGACCATGTTACCAGCCAGCTTAATGGCTTCATTGAGTTCAGCACCAAGTGTACCAGGTGGATATAATAATTCGTATGACGCGACGAATTGCATTAAACGAAGCGGCATCGTAACGTTGCCACCGACATAAAGTGCGGTCATGAACGTTTCATTCCAATACCATACTACTGCAAACAAGAATACGATGACAATCGATGGAACAGCGGATGGCAATGCGATTTTGGTGAAAATCTTAAATTGTCCTGCACCATCAATTTCAGCCGATTCCATGAGCACGGTTGGAATGGTTTTAAAGAATTGAAAGAAAATCAAAATGAAAATTGATTGGTTAAGCCCTTGACCAAAGATGGCAGGGAATAACATAGCATTTTCACTACTCATAAAGCCGCCGATCCATGTGAATGGTGGGACTTTACCTAAAGCATTGAATATTTCCATATTCGTTACCATGGTGATTTGTGGTGGTAAGATGAAGGTTGCGAGCATCAATACGAATAAGACATTTTTAAATGGGAATTCGAATTTTGCAAACCCATACCCTACCAAGGCAGCTGTCACTGTGCTAGCGATGGAGACTTTTAATACATAGCCTAATGTGCCAAAAATGGATTGTGGTAAGGCAAGTACTTTAAACGCTTTAGTATAGTTTTCGATTTCAATCGTGGTTGGAATCCATTTGACACCCGGGTCAATCAAGTCATCCACAGTTTTAAATGAGTTGACGAACATGAATAGAACTGGATACAAATAGATATAGGCGAAACTGATGAGTAGGGTGTAAATTGCAATTTTGAACACTAAGCCATCGGTTAAGTTCATCCCTAATAGGACTTTTTTAATTTTGACTTTGCGGTTTTCATTGTCTTTTGCAAACCCTTTGAGTTTATCGATTAACCCCATCGTTTCACCTCTTTTCGTCTAATGGACAAGAGTCCAATAAAGACTAACATAATGACGACCATCAGGATAAAGTATACCCAAGCAATCGTCGCTGCATACCCATAACCAAACCATACTTGAGAGTCAGGTGCCCCAGCGAGCATGTGTGTTCGTGTAAGGGCCAAAATGCCGTTATTATCAACAAATAAGGACATCGAGACAACAATATAAATGATGGCCACAGAGATGAGTGGTTTGATTGATGGTAGGGTAATCTTCCAAAAGCGATCCCATGGTGAAGCCCCGTCAATCGAAGCGGCTTCATAAATGGAGGAGTCTATCTTTTGTAGTCCAGCTAAGAAGATTAAGATTGGTACACCAGCATACCATAAAATGAGTAATAGGGATGAAAACAGTGCTTCAAGTGGTCTAGCAATCCAAGGACCTAAGTTTTCAAATATGAATTGTAGGGCCGCTGATTCACTAATCGATGGTAAACTGGTTGCATCTTGTGCAGAAAGCTCGATGATAACGGGACCAGAGGAAATGATGACTGGCAAGAAGAAAATTGTGCGCCATAAACCTTTGCCTTTGATTGGTTGGTTAATCAACATCGAAATCATAATGGAAAATACGACAACCAGAGGTACAGCTAAGACCATCTTCGCGATATAATCACCAAATAGTGGTAACAATGTTTGGCTTCTTGCAATATTGATGAAGTTAGAAACCCCAAACATATTGCCTTGACCCACGTTAAATTCCACTTGATAAATACCGCGGTTGATGTTATAAAACGACTTTGTAAAGGTCAAATAAAGCGATTTTATCATTGGATACAAGGTGAAAACAAGATATCCAAACAGCCATAAACCGATGAAGATGAATCCATGTAAGTATTCACGTTGACGACGAGTCAAACGGGAACCCTTCTTCACTTTAACTGGTAATACTTGTCCGTCGGTAGGTTGATGTTTTTTCATAGGACCACCTCATAGGATTTACCAAGTAGAATGACACCTGGTTCGATATAGATATTATCGCTGTAGTTCACATAGATCGAAGCGCCATTATCATAGGTCACCTTAACAATGCCTACTCCAAGGACTTCTCTGTCGACTACCATCGCACCGATGACATGTTTTAACGCGTCATTGAGATAATGATACGTATCGATGATTTCTGCTTCATAATCTTTATACGCCGTGGTATAGAGATTCGAAGAACGTGTATAACGCATCTTATATGTATTTTCTTGGGTCAAAATATAACGCGGATTGACACCAAAATCAACCATCATTAATAAACGTTCAGTACCGAGTGCATTAAAGTTTAGATATGGTGTGTACATCGACACACTACCAGATAACACGATTGGAAGTAATGGTACCAAGTCAGTATAGAAGTTATATTGAGCATTGGTGACAGCGACATCTAAGTATCCAGACATCGATGACCATAAATAACTATTTGGACTTGATAGCAATACATTGTCGTAATTTTCTAGTGCATCTTGATAATGACTCATGGTGCTAGCGCGTTCATAAACGCGGTTATCATAATAACTGAATAACATACTACCAATCGACCCTACTTCTGCTCCGTAACCGAGGTTTTCATAGAAGGATTGGTCTTTTTGAAGCTTACTTTCTGTTGCATCTGGATAAAGAACTTGAATATTTGACTCAACACCACTAAAGGAAATATCACTATATGTCATTTTAAGACGTGAGACATTACGAGCGATATCGTTAATGAAGTTGATTCGCTTAGAATCTGAAGCCACCACATAATCATTAAATAAATATACTTGGTTGCCATCATCTTCTAGGGTATTGGCGAGTTTACGATACTGTGCTTTGGATTCGCTGAGATTTGTTCTTGCTAATCCAACGCCATTACCATCTTTGCTCCAACCATGAAGGGATACCATTTGATTGGTAACGCCAGCTTCTTTAAGGGTTTCATAAATGTTTAAAACATCTTTGATACGAGTCATACGAATTCGTCTAACACCAATAAAGGCGTTTTCAGTATCAGTCATGACGTAATTTAAATGAATTGGGATATTTTCTTGTTCAGATACTTTGTCTGAAAGAATGCCTTTGTCATGTAGTTTTTGACGGTAGTTTTTTGCAATTCCCACATAGGATGCGTCGTCATCACTTAAGAAATGGTAATCTACTGCGTAATTTGCTGTAGTGAAGCCATCGAGTAACGTGAGTGAGCCATCGCCATTAGCGTTGATGATACGTCTATATAATTCACGAATTGAAAATTTCGAACGCATGTAATTATAACGAGTGTTAGAACCATAGAAATCCGCATATAAAATGCTTTGTTCAGACCCTTCAACAATATCCGCGTAAAATGCATTACTGCCAACTTCATGAACGATTCCATAAATTGGCATCGAAAGGTGGCTATTTGTATAAGAATCGTACCCAAATTCGGATCCATAATAACGGCTTTGGAATGTATCGTTTTGCATTTGATTAATGCGAACAAGCGCACCAACACCATCCGGAATCACGAAATAACCAGGTGTCTTATCTTTTCGTGTCGATCCAAGATATGGGAATAAATAAACGCCTGTCATTTTGAAACGTGTATCGGTTTCAGTTATGGTTTCAGACAAAATTTCAGTTTTAAATACACCATCTTCTAGCGATAACTTCACATTAAATGCGAAACCATATTCGAAAATGTTGATTTTTGTCACAATCGCGTTAGCAGATGTCGATAGACGATCGACTCTGACTTTTGACGTATTATAGCGATCTTGAATGATGATTTGAGCACAAATATTGGATGATTCAAATCCCAAAGGACATTCAGGATAAGTATCAATTAGGAATTCATTATTTGGATAGGCGACTCCTGCGATACGATAAAGCGATTCTGTTGAAATCGATTTTTCGTTGATAGTCATTGGTGCGCCACCATTTTGAGCAACTCTTACAGATTCAATCCATAAACCAGAATTCATCATGTTTCTAAACACAGGAGATTCTGTCGAAGCATCGATGTGTTGGAATTCACCACGTGAAGACCAAAAATAACCAGTTTGTTTGTTTTGAATGATCACAGAGAATGATTTTTGTTCAAAGTAAACACGTAAGTTCGCATCGTTGAGTATTTCTTCATAGCCTAGAAACTCAAGTTCTTCTAAAGTGTAGGTTAATGTGTAGAAATCTCGATACTCTTGTAGCGCTTCAGCGGTTACAGTATCTGATTGGGTATAGCGTGAACTTTGTAAGACCATATCTTCGATGTAGCCAAAGTTGTCCGATAATACCAATTCATATTCGCTATTTTCAGTTGACGCATTGACCACAGTAAAGGTGAGTGCACTAAATATCAAGAGCACAATGACGTATTTGAATAGTTTAAGCACGTGATGTCACCTCCCTGTAAATGTCTAGGAATACTTGAAGTATTTCACTGAGTAAGATGTAAATAATCGCTACCATGAGTAAAATCATGAGTGCAGTGAAAATCGAAATAAAGATATTTGAAATCGTCTTCTTCATCTCGTAGAAATGAATTTCTTTGACCATCACAATGAGGTAAATCACGGTGATTAAAATAGATACATTGAACAAGAATGTAAAGATAAACGCTTCATTTAGGGTTAAAGCATGCGAGATTAAAGCCAACGATGGTAATGCAAAAATCATGGGTAATAACGCATATGCACTGGCTTGATACACATCGCTCAATTTACCTTCACCATCACGAATACTACAAACTAGGTAGTTTGCAATTACCCAAAGGAAGAATGGGACGAACACAGTAATGACTTGTTGAACCACATTAATCTCAGCTACGATACGATCGTTGAATAAGAATGAGGTCGTGTAAATAAAGACGATATACATCAAGAAGAAAGTGAGTAAATAAATGGTTGCACTGAGGTTAGAGGTCTTACCTTCGCGCTTAATACCATAATATCCATCATTTGGATTCTTAAATACATGGAAACCAAATAACAATTCGTTATAGAGTTTGAAGCGTTTCATGTAGTTATGTGCTTTCTTAAATGGGGATTTAACATACTTCATGAAAGGCAAGAATCGGTTCACTACAGAGAGAACAATCGCAGCAATCAAGAGATAGACTAACCACGATGCAGAGGCTAATAAAGCGGTATTACGAACTTCCCAATACGCATTTGAATAACCTTCATGGTATCGTGAAATTTCATAATAATGCATTGCATCCTCGTATTCTGCTTTCGCAAAATGCGCATCACCGATGCCTTTATTCGCTAAGTCGAATAAACTGTTCATCTTCAGTACTTGTTTCCAAGGTTCTTCTGATTCGCTATATTTGCCTTCTTGGTAGAGGGTAATCGCGTTATGTACTAAGTTAGCGAATCCAGTAGGCACAAATATTTGTAGTGATGAAGTCGATTTATCGAGGGCATAAATGTTATTTTTCGCATCAATGGCAATCGAGGTTGGGGAGTTAAATAAACCTTTGGTGTTGCTACTCTTATCCGGACCTGCAAAAATGAATAAGGTTTGACCTTCTTGGGTATATTCAGTAATGTAACCTTCAGCATTAATGGTGAAGATGGTGTTATGTGGACCAACGTATAAATCCATGAGGTTATCAAAACCCCAGTTGGATTGGCTAAATACGAGGTTCGCAATGTTGAGTTTTAAATATCCAGATTGACCATTCGTGATCGTTAAAATTAACCCATCTTGGTCAACTGCGACGTTCGTTAACGCCTTAGGAATCATTTTGAACCATTCGCGACGTTGTTTTTCATCGAATAATAAGGACTTGATGATGTTATCCCATGTATTTGGAATACGGTTTGCACCAAAGAATCCAAAGAATTCGCCATCGTTTTTATATTCAGCTAAACCATTAATTGACCCTGCGAGTAAGATATAAACGTTATTACCCGAGTCGGTAATAATCTTAGTAGGTTCAAAGGTGTCATTCGCTGTGAAATAAGGCGAATTGACAGGTCTTTCATAGGTGACAGTTAAGTCATAGCTATCGGTTAATCCGTTGAAAACATATTTATATGCTTTCTTGTGGTCGAAATCAACCACATAGACTGAACCATCAGCACCGACATGAACACCCATTGGGCTACTTAAGAATCCATCCCCAATGAGGGTTGCTACATTGGTTTCGAGGTTATATTTAATGACCCGACCATTTTTTGTATCTGCGATATAAACATTATTGTTTTGATCGATGGTGAGGTCTTCGGGTGAATCCATTGTGAATCCACCAATTTGATTTGTAATCGATAACGGTAAGTAAGCATCTTGAGTTGGTACGATTCTTCTTTGCGTTGTCGAGAATGTGAATGTGTAATAAGGAATACCATTATTAGCATCCACTTTCAGTGGGATGAGTGAAAGCAATACTAATAATACGAATGCGACATATTTTTTCATTACTTGATACCTGAATGCGCCATGGTATTCATGACTTTACTTTGTAAGAATACGAATAAGACTAAGTTTGGAATAAACATAATCAAGCTCGCTGCTGCTGCCATCCCTTGACCAGCAACGTTATTTCCTACAGAACTTGTTAAGCTCATCATATAAAAGGCGAGTGTACGTTTAGATTCATCGGTGATAAACGTCGTAGAGGTTGAGGTATCATTCCAAATCGCTTGGAACGCCAAAATCCCTACGGTTGCAATCGCTGGTGAAACAATCGGTACGATGATGTGATAGAACACTTGCATTTCAGAAGCGCCATCGATTTTAGCCGATTCAATCAATTCATTCGGTGTTTGGTCGATGAATTGCTTGATTAAGAACATCGCTACTGGCATAACAACGACCGGTAAGATGTGAGCTAAGTAGGTATCGATGATTCCCATTCTCGCAATGACTAAATAACGCGGTATTTGAACAGCAATCGGTACGAACATTAAGGCTAAGGTATTGATTTCAAATAAGGCTTTTTTACCTTTAAAATGCAATTTGGATAGCCCATACGCACTGAGTGCTGTAATCGTGATGGCGAAGAACACACCAATCCCGGTAATGAGTAAACTGTTGATTAAATATCTTGAAAATGGAATCCCTGAACCAGACGATACTCTTGCTAATTCCGTGAAGTTATTCATGGTTGGATTTTTAACAAAGAATGCCGGTGGGTAAGCAAACAACTCTGATATCGGTTTAAAAGCGTGGTTTACAATAAACAGTATTGGCAACAACATTAAAATCGATAGTGGAATTAAAAATGCATAAAAGGTGAGTTGGCTACGATGGAAGCTCGTTGGATTGATTTTTGTGCCTTGGAAACTAGCCATATTAATCCCTCTCTCCTAGAATTTTTTGAGTTACTTTCGATAACATGTAGACAAGTAACAATAAGACAACACTGATGGCAGATGCATAACCCATCGCGTATCGGATGAATCCAAAGTCTTCAATGTGGTTTACAATCAATTGACCAGCGTATTGTGGGGTTGGGTTTGACCCAGATAGAGCGACCCCAATACCACCAGCCTGGAAGGTTCCTACAACGGCCATAACCGCACCAAATAGCATTTGTGGACGCATTTGTGGAATGGTGATATAGAAAATTTCTTGTGTACGGTTTTTAATCCCGTCAATATAAGCAGCTTCATATAAGGTTTGGTCAATGTTCAAGACACCGGCCAACATCGCTAAGAAGCCAACGCCCATACTACTCCATAAAGATACAATGATCATGATGTTCATCAAATAGTCTGGAGATTGTAAAAATTGAATGGGTTCAAGAATAATTCCCCAGTTTAACAACCAGCTATTTAAATACCCATTGGCGTCCCCTGAGAAAATGATACGCCACATCGAGGCCATCGCAACCCCCATGGTTAAGGATGGTGAATATAAAATGATGGCCAATACCGTTCTAGGTTTTTGTGGGATTTGAGCCAACATCCAAGCAAGTAAAAAGGATAATAGATACCCGATTGGACCCACGATCAATGCGAATTTCACCGTATTTGGTAAAACGTTTTGCATGAAGATGTTGTCCATCGTGATGAGTTCGATATAGTTCGTAACTCCAATATAACGGGGTGCTTCGATCGAGTTAAAGTAGGTAAACGATAACCCCATGGCAATCACAACCGGAATGATAATAAAGAGTGAAAATAGAATCCAATATGGGAGAATAAACCATGCTGGATGATTCATTCGTTTAAGCATTGTTTACCTCCGTTAGCCATAAGTCGATATTATAAATCGAAGGCACAGTATAGTTCTTGATGACTTGGCCGTTTTCAACATAACCAAATTCAGCCATCTTATAGAGAATTTCACGGTTTGAAATACGAACAGCGTCATCTAAGGCGAGTCGTACGTTAGCACCGTTATAAACGACTTTACTCCAAGCGTTGGAGATTTCACGTTCAACCATGTAAGCCCCTGGAATACGGGAAGCTTCAATGCCATAAGTCCATTGTTCTAAGACAACATTCTTAAACTGCACAGGCATCGATGAGTTCATAAATGCTGACACGTTCGCAGAGTTCCAAAAATATTGTCTACCATACGTGGTTTGTAAGTTGAAAGCAAAATCACTTTGAACTTCAGTTGACATCCACCAGCTGAGGAAATCCCAAGACTCTTCTTTGTTCTTTGTTGAAGCAAGAATCATCGACGCTTGAGCACCGACTGCTGAATAACGAACGATTTCATCTTGAAGTTCGTTATAAACACCCGGATGTAAGTCCATGGACCACAAACCATCGAGTTCAGAGGCTGCAGTGGATAATAAAATGTAGCTGGATAAGTCAGAAATACCAATTGGTAAGGTACCATATCTGAATTGATTATAAAAGGATGCGACGCGTTGAGGTAAGTTATATAACGTATATAAATTACTCATCAATTGGATACCTTCTAGGGTTTGATCGCTGTTAATCGCCGTTGACATACCGTTTGGTGCGTATAAATCCCCACCGAATTGGTAAATGAATGGGAGGGTTGCTACGAATGGTTTTAACCCTTCATACTGTGCAAGTGGAACGAAATAGTTCATACCATAGCTTTGCAATAATGGGAGGATTTCAATGATTTCATCCCAGGTTTGCGGAATATCTGTAATACCAATTGAGTTTAGAATATCGGTACGGTAATAAGTTACCCAGAAGTTTTGTGTTTCAGGAATACCAAATACCCCGTCTTCAAACACATAAGGAATCATCGCACCTTTGGTAAAGTTTGTGACTAAATCTGCATAACCTTCAAATTGTCTTAAATCGAGTGAAGCATCACGAATAGCGAATTCATAAGGAATCCAGTGGTCTACCCCAATCGCGACATCCGGTGAGTTCCCAGCCACGTTCGCTAAGATGAGTTTATTTTGGTCAGGCATTTGTGATAATGTGACTTTCATATCACCATCATACGATTGGTCTATCATCATTTGCATGATTTCGATGTATTGTCTTGGGTGATTGACCCAAACAATGAGTTCATCGCTGCCACGTTGTTCTGTAGAATATGGGTTATTAATGAAGGATAACACGAGGCGTTTTAACCCTTCCCATGAGGAAACAAACACGTTCGCATACGGTTTAGGCAAGCGTTTTTCACCATGGACGATGGTGCGTTCTAACTCAAGGTTGGCACGCATCAAACGTTGCATTAAATCACCAAGCATTTGGTTAACAGAGGAGTCCCCATCCGAGAATTGAACCATTCTACCTGGGAGTTTATTGACATTGGCTGCAATACTTCTTAATCTTGTAGCAGCAACTTTTAAGTTTAAAATTTCGGAAGGTGCTTTGGTATTTGTTAGTACGAGTAATTCGTCATAGATGGCATCGAGTTCAAGTGCCCAGAAACGAATATCGCCTTCAGCATCCGGAAAATACGTTTCGATATCCCAGTCACGATAACGGTCTGTACCGCCTGAGGTATACTTTTTGATACGTAATGCTAAATCTTGGATTTCTGACATGACGTATTTGATTTTTTCAATGGTATTACGATAAGGATACAAGACAGCTTCTAACGTGATGGTATTTGTGCCAGCCTCAAGATAAATCTTTAAAGCATCATTATTTTCATCGGAAAGTGTCCTATGAATAAATGAAGTTGTATAAGGGAATGCATAGCTTTCTAATAGATCAAATGGCACTTCGCCATTAACGTAAATCTTTCTGAATACCGGCATATCTTTAATCATATATTGACGATATTTAAGTGAAACATGGTAATAACCGGCAGTTTCCACATTAATTTCATAGGTTACACTTTGACCACCATTTTGCCATGAATCACCAAAAATCGTATTCATCTTTAGAAATTGAGTGTCATAGTGCATGCTAGATGGGTCACGTTCTGCACGTAAACGAATTGAAGCGTCATTACGTGATGCGATATCTTTAGCACTGATTTCAATAAAATCGGTAATCACTTCGGAATTGCCATGTTGTTGTAAATATTGTTCATAGGTTAAAACAGGGTCAACTTGAACAAAGGATACTTGACCAATAAGATATTCCCCAGAGACATGTTCAAGGGTGATGACATCATCGGTTTTTAAGTAAAACTCATAATAACCAGCATGCATGCCTTTGAGATCTCTTAAAATCATGGTGTTCCATGTGCGGGTTTTGGTAGAACCTGGTTGAATCTCATTTTGATAGCGGTCAAGTTTGAAATCTGTAGAATCAAAGGTCCATTCGCTTTCTAAAATGAGGGTACGAGATTCATAAAACGGATAAACTCCGTTGATTTTAATCCCCAATTGGGTCGCTTGTACGCTTTCTGATAATTCATAATAGTCAACAGCAAGATAGTATAAACCAGCTGTAATTGAACCTACTGAGAATGTGACCGAATCCCCTTGTTCAACATATACAGATGCTGTATCGCCAGGGTTCACACGATAATCAGCATAAGCGATAATCGGTGCTTGGTAATTTGGGTCTAGTGCAGTGACAAGAGAGCCTGTCATATCTATTGGGTTAAACGTTTTTTCTTCTGTTGAAAGGTCATACCCTTGTGTAATATAACGTTTTTTCACACTAGAATACGAAGTTTCACTCAGATTTAAGGTAGCACTGTCTTCATAGGCGTGCGCAAGTGCACGCGCATCAAAAAAAACAGAGTTTGAAGCTACTCTAAAAAAAGAGGCCACGATGTAAACGATTAATACCAAACCTATCAAGGACAAAAATGTCTTCTTGAAGCCGAAAGCTACAAAAAATGCTTTGACTTTTTGGTAATACTCGCTTAAAAAGCGCACCCATTTCATTTTTTTCAGGCGTTTAATCATAAATTCCCTCCAATAGATATGATATCAAGAGGGCAATTTGATTGCCCTCTTGACTCATGAGTTTGTTATTCGTCTTTACCTAAATTGGCAATTTCTTGTTGAACCAATTCATTGGCTTTTTGATTCCATTGTTCAGCAAACGCAGCAACCGAGTTTGGTCCTTGTGTTTGTAATGCTGTCCAGCTCCATGGGTTTTCAGGATCGGCTACCCATGCCCAGAAATCTTTATAACCGGCTAACCATTTGTCAAGGTCAGGGCGCGCTTTTTCGTTGCTTTC
>CAZXLG010000015.1:19886-23404 GCA_964641335.1 uncultured Paracholeplasma sp. | reverse complement strand
CGGTGCTAGGATATCTAAAAGGATCATTAATGCGATAAATTTAACATCTTTTTGCTTAAAAATTTGCATCACTTCTTTTGGTTTTGTCTTTTGTGATAAAACAACCATAAGCATACCAAATCCAGCACCAAAATATAAGAGAGATGACATGGTGTAAGGCGATAATTCATTTAGAAGCAGTTTGGATAAAGGCGCACTTAGGCCATAAAACAGTGCAGCGATAATTGCGTATGTAATCGCGATAAACACGGTACTTTTGTTCTTTAACATAAAATGCCATCCTATTCTTTAGGCATAAATCATTAGCCTATAAAGGTCTTCTAACAAACTATTTTTTGGAATCTTTGAGTCCGAGACGTTCAATATCCTTTTCAACCCCGATGGTTGCTTTCTTTCGACCAAGAGTTTTCTTTTTATACGTAAAAATCAATACGGTTAAGGCACCTACTACCACCAAGTAAATCCCTGTGGTGATAAATACCCAAATATTGGTGTTGATAATTAATTGATTGGATAAGGCTACATTTTCAAAGGGTTCTGTTGGCAATTCGCCTTCTGTTTCGTAGTAGTTTATAACTTTATTCATCACTGTAAAACTTTCGTTGCTGAAATTCACCGGGATAGAAACGTAGGGTTCTTCAACACCTTCTAAAAATAGATCAATTTGAGTAATCGGCATGATGATTTCCCCAGATTTAAACTGTGCACGATCCATAAATTGAACGGCTGTATCTGGATTCATCGCTGAATAGATGGGTAAATCAAGCAATTGAAATCCTAAGTATTCTTGTTTCTGATTATTTGAAGCGGTTAGTTCTACAGAATAGTATTCTCCCCATTTGGGTCCTTCAATCATTTCCATTAGAAAGAAAATGCCTTCTCTAAATACATAATCACTCGAGGATACTTCAGTTGAAATCAATACGACTTCATACACCATGATATGTAATGTATGGTCTTCAGTTTCTACAACTTCATCGACTAATCGATTCGAATTATAGTATTTAAATGGGACAAAGAAATTTAAATCTTCAGCCTCTAAGGCTTTTAAGGCTTCGGCTCTAACTTCTCTTTTACGAATCGCTGAATCCGTGAAATTATAAACCATCAACAACCCAATGGCTGCGATAAAAGCGAAAATCATTCGGTTTATGTATTTTATTAGCATGTGTTACCCCCAAATGCCTAGTCTGTTTTGTTTTGCGTACGCTTCTGCATTTGCCATCCAAATTGAAAGTGGGATGCCATTAAAAATAAGGGATTGCGTATCATCAGAATAATTGTTTTGGCTATAGCCATTTAAAACGAGTTCGTAGTTTAATAACTTACCGTCATACCAAACCAGTCCGAGTTGTCTTTCATAGGAGTCAACTCTGCCGGATCTTGGGTCATGTTGAATGTAGATGGTATTGGCAGCATTAAGTTTACTATACACATAGCTTTTAGCCATGGTTGCGACATAACCACTACCCATTTCTGGGGTATCTATACCAATAAAACGTAATCTTAAATCCCCCATAAATCCTGGTGTGAAATAAGCAGTATCACCATCATAATTACCTTCAAATTCAACTTCAATCATCCCACCTGGTGTTTCAAATGGAATGCTTGTGTATGATAAATCCCACGTAAATGTCGTTGGATAAGTCACAGGATGCGTACCTAGATTTTCAACATAGTCTTTCGCATAGGTATTCCAGTCCGTACTGTTATAAGTAGCACTTGGTGCAATGATGGTGGATTTTCGATAAAGAGTGACATTATTGAATACATCGAGAGCCCAACCAATATTCCCAAGGGTATCAATCACAGTATCGTTATAAAACATGAGTGTAACTGTATCATTACCGTTGTAAACAAGTTCATTTGTCACTAAATCGGCTTTAGCAAGGATTTCAGCATTTGAACCCGTATAACTAATGACAAATGTTTCCGAAGGGTTTAAAGTGCCTTCTAAAGCGATTGTATCGGAGACAGTTTCAGAACCGTCTAAGAATAAACCGATTTTGTACTTGCTTAAATCAACTGCATGATCACTGATGTTATAGAGTTCAATGGCACGGTTAGTTGATGTACCTTCTATATATTTTGAGATGATTAAGTCATATTCAACGACAACAAAGTTTTTCGCAACAAAAATAACTACTGTCGTGTTATCTTGCAAGATTTGACCAATAAATTTAGGTTCTAAATATTTAACAAATTGACCTTCAGGGACGCTGTTGGTTTCATATTCACGCAATTCAACATAGAGTTTCATGTTCGTAAAATAACTGGTTATGTTATCTTTGTGCACCCCTGTTAAATCAGGCAATACATTGGCATGGATAGCGAAAAGCACCACAATCATAGTGCCTTTTTCTACCTCATCACCAATTTCAAAATCATCTTTATAATCGATGAAACGATTTCGTGTTTTGGTGTTATCAATGACATCTTCAAAACTGTACTCTATCTCAAGTTCATTTAAGATATTTGTGACTTGTTCTTTGTTTAAACCAGATAAATCTGGGAGTGTTATTTTAGTTTCTTCTTCTGTACACGCTACTATTGTAAAAGACAATAAAAGTATTGTAATGATTGTAATGATTTTCTTCATGTGAGATTCTCCTCATTTTTAGCATAATCATTATATCATATAATGGATTTTTTGAGTCTTTGTGTGTTAAATACGAAAAAAAGGACGAGCCTTTGAGAGGTTCGTCCTTCTTGTTAAAGTTTGGATTAAGCAGGTTGTCCCATGGTATGAGAACCAAGGAATGTAACTGTATCTTTTGGATTAACTACCCATTGTGCAGGATCCCAAGTTGCTGAAGGTCCCATTACTGTGGATGCTCTCACTAATGTGTAATCCGCAGTTGTACCTGTACCAACAACCCAAGATGAACCTGGATCTGTACCGATAACACCAAATACGTCAATAGCTGTACCATTCTTCATCAATGCGATTGCGTCATCGCCGTTCCAGTTTGCACCGAATTGGCCGCTAACGAATGGGATTACGATGTCAGCTTGATCAAGAATTGTTTGAATTGCTTGTGAGTTTGCAATGACTAATACTTCTCCATGAGCTAAAGTACCCGTTAATGCTCTAGTAAGCGGTTCTGTAGCGCCATTTGTGTATAGTGCGACGGAGTAAACGCTTAGATCAACTGCAGCACCTGTACCGTTATAGATTTCTAATGCTTTGTTATTAGATGATCCTTCGATATATTCAGAGATGAATAGGTCAGAAGCATATTGTTGTGAACCTGAAGCTGTACCAACAGTCACTTCAAATGTAACTTGTTTAGTAGCTGCATTTAAAGTTAATGTCGCTGTTAATGTAACGACAACTTGTCCACTTGATGGCATAACAACTGCGCCTGTAGCGGGGTTGATTAAAGCGTCGTTTGAAGATGTCCAAACAATAGCAGAACCCTTAGCACCCGTTGTAGGTAATGTGATTGTCGTAGCAGTTGTGTGAGCGGATGCAACGACTAGAGCAGCTGCGTCAGCATTCACATTGTCTTGATCAG
>CAZXLG010000015.1:13049-19786 GCA_964641335.1 uncultured Paracholeplasma sp. | reverse complement strand
TGAGCGGATGCAACGACTAGAGCAGCTGCGTCAGCATTCACATTGTCTTGATCAGATAAACCAACAACAACGTTGAATTCTCTTGTTTCAGTTAATGTTCCAAGAGTTATAGTTGCAGTTAATTTAACAGTCACTTGACCTGAAACCGGAAGAGTAACGACACCAGCTGCAGTAATAACTGCTGCGTTGTCTGTTGCCCATGAGATTGTAGAACCATTAGCACCAGCGGTAACTAATGATAAGGTTGTGTTAGCTTTAACTTCTGCAGGTACTACTAAAGCAGCTTTATCGCCTGCAACTTTAACTGCATCAGTTAGTGTATCTGCGGCAATAACTGTTTGATTTGTCATTAAGAACTGCGCACCATTATACCATGCAAGAGGCGCTGTAACAGAAATGATATCGCCAACTTTTAATGCTTCAAATGCAGTCTTAACTGCACCAGAGATATTTGCAGTTGCAGCTAGTCTTAAGGTAATAGTTTGACCATCTACAACTCTTTCAAGAATTACGTTACCAGTCTTATCTGGTGCAATCATGGTCTTAACTCTTAAATCAGATAATGTAACAAGTCTACCTTGATATGGTAATAATGCTTCGTTTGTCCATGCAACACCATCAATGCTTGCAGCAACAACTTCAGCAGTTCCTGTAATAGCCTTGATTTCAGTTGGAGCAAATTGTCTTAAACCGTTAAATACAGCTCTTGTACCGATAACTTCAACAAGTTTACCTACGTTTGCAGTTAGGGTTGCTTTTAAAGTTGTGTTGGTTGTATAAACAGCAATACCAGCTTCACCTTGTTGAATAAAGAATGTACCGCTAGATTCTCCAGCTGTTACTAAGCCTTGAACACGGTATAAAGTTGAATTGACTTCAGCTGCGACAACTTGTGCCACTGTTGAAAGTGGAACTTGACCTACTTTAATCACTTTAGTTGCTGTATCTGTTACAGTTCCTTTAGTGATAGTTGCGGTTAAGGTAACGGCAGTTTGTGAACCAGCAACTGGTGTAACCACGCCTGTTGTAGGGTTGATTAACGCATCGTTGGATGAGGTCCAAATAATTGTAGTACCCAATAAGTCTGTAGGTAAGACTAATGTAGCTGCAGTTTCTTGCACTGATGGAAGATTTGCAACTGACTGAGATTTGGCTGCTGAAACTAATTCAGCGTCTGTCATCGGTAAAACTTCGATATCTTCTTTGACTCCAGTAAATATTACTGTGAAAATATTTCTATCTGTTCTTAGTGAATAAAGGAATACATTTAACTTAACTTTTAGTCCATCCATTTCACGAAGAGCAGCCACATTGGATTTATAATAAACCACAAATGCGTTTAAGGTCATTGCAGAATTTTGTGAAGAATCAATATTTCCACCGGTATAATCTGTATCAACTAAGAATACATCGTAGTTACCAGTACCTTGAACTCTAATTTTAGCTGTAATTTCTACGTAAGCATATGGGAAACTTTCTGGGAAAGTATAGGACTTAGCTAACGTTTCAATATACGAAACGATGGTGCTAGGGAATGCTGTTGCGTCTAATACATCTGCAGCTTGTGTAGAAGCTTTAAGGATGGTAGGCATTTCTGCATTCTTAGTGCCGTTAAATTGCCATGCACCGAAGTAATAATCTACGAAACCAGTGATATCATAAACGTCGCCGGCTTTAATAGTTGCTGCAGGTGCACCGCCAGTGTATACGAAGAACAATAATGCTCCGTCATATACCATGTAACCGTCGGTTGTAACACCTACAACAGTTAATCCTGTAATTTTCACATATGTGTCTTTTTTAGGTGATAAACCTTGGTTCACAATGTGCAAGTCTTTAGCCGCTTGAATTGAGCTAACTTCAGTGAACTCTGCAAACGGTAAGACAACTACATCAAATTCTTTAGTATCAGAAACTGTACCCTTAGTTAAGGTTGCAGTTAAAGTGACAGTAACCGATTCTTGTTGGCGATTGACTTTACCATCATTTGAAATAACATCTGGATTGTTTGAAGACCAAGTAACAGTAACTCCGTCAGTACCTACTGATGTTGGTAATACTAAGTCAGCAGCAACACCATTACTGATACCAGCAAGTAGTAATGCATCTTTAGCTTCTTGTACAGAAATCGATGCAGGTTTAACTGTGATTGCAGGAACTGTAATGATGAATTCTCTAGTTTCTTCACCGATAGAAGCGACTAGAATAACAGTTTGGTCAGGTTGGCCCCAAGCTGGACGTACAACTTTACCAGCGGTGTTGATAACTGCTGCGTTTGGTGTTGTCCAGGTAACATCTAGCTTCATAGATCTTGTAGGTAAGAACAAATCAGTAGTTGTTGTATATCTTCCTGTACCTTCGTTATAAACGAGTGTGCTTGAGAAGATTTGAAGCACTGCTAATGCTTCTTCTGGGGATGCAGCTGCTTCAGCTGCTTTAACAGTAAGTGTGAACACTTTAGTTTCAGAAACTTCACCTAATGTTAAGGTAGCGGTTAATGAAACAACGGTATCTGCATTTGGTCTAACGACTGCACCTGTGTTAGAAACAACAGCTGCATTGCTAGATGCCCATGTAATTGTAACTTCGCCAACAGCAGTTGGTAAGGTTATATTTCTAGTAACTTTGCTTAGTGAATCGCCTTCGCCAAATACTAAAGCGACTTGTTCTAATGCTGCATCGACTGTATCTTGATCCGGATTAGCAGGATCTTGACAAGCGACTAAGCCTAGGACTGCGACTAGCATTAATACTAGTGTGATGAATCCTTTTGTGAAACTGAATCTTTTGGTACTCATTTTCGACTTTCTTCCTCCATTTTTAAAGATTAAATTCTATACTGCCTATCCCTGGTAACATCAATTGATAACCGGAGTTAAATTGAGTGACTGGGGCTGTAACCGAGAATTGTGCGCCAACACTAAATGTGTAGCTTGGAACGACTTTAGCCGTGTAATCATCGACACGAATATTGACAGTGTTATTGTTCGAATCTCTCGCAACGACTGTATATGCGTCCGTTGTATTACCTGATTGAGACAATTGAATCTGTGTAACGGTTAATCCTTGGATATGAACGACTCTACCAACAAAGCTTGATACTTGATTAGCTTGGATGGTATTGATGGTAACTGTATTACCCGTAGATAATAATATCATATTTTCAATCTTATAGTTCGATAATTGTTTAGATTGGAAATAAACTGCAGGGACTAAACCTTGGATGGTCACTTCATGACCAATTTGTAATTCATTTGTTAATACGTAACCTGCATACATGTAGACACCGCGGTTTTCCGCTTCTAGATAGATGCTGTTACCGACCTTTGAAGTGATTACGCCTGTGACTGTAACTTTCTTACCTACATAGGTTTCAAAATTATCGAGTAAATCACCAATTGCCACTGGTGAACCACTGGTAGAGTAATCATAATCTGGGTCAATTTCACCGTAGATGCGTTTGCCTGTAAGTTGGGTTTCTGCAGCTGCAATCAAGAATGTTGAACCATATTGCGTGCTACCTGCACCACTACCCCAAGCATATGCTTGTTCGACTAGTTCGAGGTTTAAGAGTCTGGTTTTGCCACCTTTGACATACCAAACCCACGCTAAATAACGGCCGTTACCATCGGTTCTTGTGCCTTCGGCTTGAAGAATGATGGCTTCTGCACTATCGAGTGTTTCTCTTACAAAGTTCGCGGCTTTGATGCCCCATGGGTCATATTTTGAGGTCGCTTCAGGGGCGTCGATACCTAAATATCTTACGGTAAAACGTTCACCTGTTACGGAATCTTTGAAGTTAGTGGTATCTGCGTCGGTATGGGTGGTAATGGTAACCACACCGATGCCGTCATTGATGAATGATTTACCCGCATACGAAACAGCTAGCTGCATCGCATCGGTGTAATTCGTATCAAACGGTGGAACTACCACATTAATAGTGCGAGTCACAGTTGTCGATAACCCACTGTTCATCGCTTGATAGGTGACATGATAAACCCCTACTTGATAGAAGTTTACTTCAGATAGTGTGTTATCATTGCTATCTTTGATGTCTAATACATAGAAGAAATTGCCAAACGGTATATCGTTACCTTGGAAATCGGTAGCTGTTACACCTTCATAAATATCAAATGCCGGTGGATTGCCTTGAACAGACACATAAACCGTAGCCTCATCTGCACCGTTAATGGTTGGTGCAGATGGGACTGGAATTGCGATTTCAATACGGACTGTGACTGTTTTTTCGATTTCGTCGCCAACGTTATAGCCGACGTATCTAATAAAGGTTCCCGCTGCAATTGTGCTGTTTTGAACCTCTCTAAAGTTTACTGTAATGCCAACTTCTTCAAATATTGCTTCGATTTGTGTTCTGGTTTTTCCAGTCAGATCAACGAGGGTGTACGTATCTTCTTCCACAATTGGTGGGGTTGGATCGTCACACGCGACTAAACCGATTGAAAAAATAGCCAGAAGCAATAAGAAGAATGCCTTTTTCAAATTAAGATCCGCCTAGGTTAGCTTCGGTATAAGCTTCTTGTAATGCAGCGGCGATGTTGCCATCTCCAAGCATAATTCTTTCAAGTGCAAGACCAACTTGAGTTCTTGCTCTAGAAGAACCGATGAATGCTGGGTCATAATACATATCATTTCTTTGTAGATATGCAGCATTCGCGGACATGGAAATGTAAAGTTGGTTAGCGGTTGGGTTATTTAAGAAGTTTTGGTATGTAGGTGATTCATACGCACTGGTTCTTACCGGTAGGTAACCTGTTTGCATTGCCCAGTCAGTGGTGTTTTCAATGTTGATTAAATGCTTTAAGAATAACCATGAAGCAAGTTGTTGTTGAGCTGTACCAGTCTTCATTAAGGAGATGTTAGTACCTTGTTGAATAACAGCTTTCGCATTTGGTTTTAAAGCATTGTAAGGCACTGGTGCAACACCAATTTCAAACAATGGTTGTTGTGTTGTAGGGTCAGTTGCAGGGACGTTGTAACGAACACCGGCAGATGAACCAATGGTCACGAATGTTTGTTGGTTAACAAATGGGGTAGATGCATATTGTTGATCCCAGAATTCTGGTAATGTAATTACCGCTTTGTTATCCTTAAGGAATTGCATTGCTGCAGTGGTATTCGCGTTATTAACCCAGAGGTATTCACCTTTGAATGTTGTGAAGTTGATTGCAGTATAAGCACCTTCAAATTGTCTTGTGAACGTAATGAATGCGTTACCTGTGGAGTCATAGGATGCTGGGACGATTAAAGCTTTAGCAGCTGCGATAAGCGGTGCTAATTCTTGTTCTGTCTTGCCTACGTTAGCTGCTCTAACTTTTTGTTCAGCAATGGTATCACCATACGCTTTAAGTTTAGGTGCAGCAGCAATAATGTCTTGCCAGGTTTGTGGTGCAGTTAATCCTTTAGCATCAAACGCAGTCTTGTTATAAATCATAACTTCAGTAGACTTGTTGAACGGTAAGGAATAATACGTACCTGCAGCATCGTATTGGCTGTTTTCATCTAGGTAAGATTGAATGATATCATCAATCGCGTCATCACCATTTAAGCCCCAAGTGGTTGATTCAATGTATGGGTTTAGGTTGATGACTGCTTTACCGTTTAGGTATTCAGCGACATGGTCTGGATACGCTTGAACGAGGTTAGGCATCGCGTTTGCAGTAATTGCGTTGATCATATTGGTCTTTAAAGTATCGTAGTTACCAACGCCGGCAGGGATAACCACTGTCACGTTTGGATAGATTTCTTTAAAGGAGTCAGCATATTTTTGAAGTAAAGCTTGGTTAGCTTCACCCATCGCATGCCATAAGGTAATTTCGATTGGGTCTGTGGTTAATTGGAACGGAATATCGGATACAGCCACTGTAACAACAATACTTGCACTCGCACGAACACCTGCTTGGTTGGTGACTCTAACGGTTAAAGTATATTGTCCTGGCGTATCTAATAATAGTGTACCAATGACTTGAATAGATGTTGTGATGTTGCCATCGACTGGGTCGATTGCAGTCACGCCAGCGATTGGGTTGAATGCACCAGAACCAATGTAATAGGTTTGAGCCGCTTTAATACCATTTAATACTGGTGGTAATGCAGCGGTTGTGCCTTCAACAGTTAAGCTAATGGTTGCAGTGGCTTCGTTACCTGCAGAGTCTTTGACTGTTAAGGTAATGGTATAAGTACCTGCATAATTTAAATCGTCTTGTTCAAAACCTGAAACGACGATTGAATCGGTAATGTCGCCATCTTCACGGTCGTCTGCTTTGACGCCATCAAGTGGATCAAATTCGCCACCAACTTGTACAACAGGGTCTACTGCTACGCCTGTGATGGTAGGGGCTTGGTCTCTTTGCTTCGCACATGCAGTGAGCATGACAACGGCAAACAGAGCAATTAAAATCGAAGTAATTCTCTTCATTTGTGTCCTCCTATGAAAGTATGATTAACAACCTTTAAGTTGTAAATCCCAAATCGGGTAAATCCTAGCCTTTGGTACCGCTTCTACCCACCCCACGGATGATATATTTCTTGAGTGAGAAGAAAATGATTAAGAGTGGTACTGTAACTAAGGCAGTTGCAGCTAATTGGATATTGTAAACTGGTCTAGCATCTGATCCAACACCGACAACGAAGCTGGTGCTACGTAATGCGACAGAGATCAACCAGTTCTTTTCACTTGGTGCAACCAGTTGAGGCCAAATATAGGCATCCCAAGCACC
>CAZXLG010000015.1:0-12949 GCA_964641335.1 uncultured Paracholeplasma sp. | reverse complement strand
TAACCCAACAGTAACGGTGTTACCTAAGTAACGCCAGAATGAGAATTGCGTGAAGGCCACTTTGAAGTTAACCCATTGCATTTCACTTAAACCGATGAAGAATCTCGGGTTTAAACGATTGGTTAATTCAACGTTAGTCTTTAAGGCTGTAAGGATCATCCAATAGAATGGGATGAAGATGAAAATCGCGATGAATGTTAGGAAAGTGTATGTAGCAACCAATCCTAAAGTTCTCATGATTAAGTCATTACGACCGACTCTCTCAAGGTCCTGTTGAGACAAGGAACCTTTGCGAGCAACGATGGCTTCTTCTTTCATTTCTTTGGCTTTTTCTTTACCGAATTTTTGAATATTGTTCTTATATTCTTTTTGACGATTGAAGTAGTCTTTGACGTTTTCGACTAGTCCTTTAAAGAATTTTCCGATGCCTTTAAATCCCTCAATGAAGCCTTTACCTAAGTGGTAGTTTTTGATGATAAGCATCATCTCATTCGCCATTATAAAGCGAATCACAGCGGATGGGATGTTGAATGTGAATAATGCCATAAACGCATACAGCGTTTGAGAACGATAATCCCATTCATCCATTTCGATGGTTTCTTTGTCAGCTACACGCTTAACGTGTTTAACTGCACTTGGAATAAATACTAACAAGTAACCCACAAATAATGAAATGAGTAAGTTGAGTGTTGGTGAGGTCACTTCGATGAAGCCAAATAGTTGATAAGTGGTATTGACCACATCGGTGATCACTTCTGGTTCAACTAAAATAACGAAGAAATAACCTAAAATCAGTAAATAGGTAATTGCATAGAAAATATCAATTAAGGTAGCAATCAGGTCTAGACGCTTAATAGCTGGTGTAATTCTTTTCATAATTAAGCCTCCTAGTAGTGTACTCTACGTTTACCAACTTGAAGTTGGATAACCGTGAATATCAAGATGATACCAAATAGGATGATTGCAGCGGCGGAGGCATAAGACATCATGCCATCTTGACCTGCAAGTCCGATATAGTCGTAAATGTAGAATACGATGGTTTTTAAGTTAATCGTACCATTAGCACCGGTCGTAATCATCCCTTGACGGTTAATGATCGCAACAACGCTTGAATACGTCTTGAATGCCCCAATGACCGAGGTAATTAAGATGTAGAAAATCATTGGTGAAATCATTGGAACCGTAATGCGGTAGAATGATTTACTTCTAGATGCACCATCGATTTGTGCAGCTTGATAGTATTGCTTATCAATGCCTTGGATACCTGCTAAGAAGACGATGATCTTAAAGGCTAAACCATTCCAAACGGAATAGATTAAGATAACGCTTAACGCAGACCAATAAGTCGCTCCAACACCAATCCAAACAATCGGTTTTAAGCCAATCCAAGTGAGAATTTGGTTTGCTAAACCTAAATTGGTTAGGTCGTTTGAGTTTCCTTTGAACATGAAGGCGAATACTAAACCAATCGCGATTGAGTTCGTAACATACGGTAAGAAGAAAATCGATTGATAGAATCCTCTAAGTGGCTTAATCGCGTTTAAGGCTACGGCAATCATCAATCCGACGATGATGGTGACTGGTACCGAAATTAAAACGATCATGCTGGTATTGAAGATGGCTCTACCAAAGTTCGCATGTTGAATGACAGTCATATAGTTGCCAAATAGGGTATATCCTTCGAAATCGCCTCTTTGGATGTTATAGCCTGTATAAAATGAAATTAAGAATGAGTTAAAAATTGGATAGAATGTAAAAATTGCTAAGAGTGTCAGTGCTGGGACTAGATAGAATATTGCTTTTAACCATGCAGGCCATCTCACAATGAACTCGAGGTGACTCTTGGATAAATATGCATCGATGCTCACGTTGATGTGGTGCAATTTGCTTCTAAATCCCCACAGCAGTCTCTTTAACGCTGTGTCTTGCTTCATAGAACCACACTACCACTTTCTAGGTCAAATAAATGAATTTTACCTGGTTTCACCATGAGACTGATGGTTTCATTGGTGGTGACTGTATCAGATTCAAGTAGTGCTCTCATAGCCACGCCACCTAAAGTGAAACGAATCATGGTATCTCTACCGATACGTTCGATATGGCTAGTGGATACTGCAAATCCTTTTTGATCAACTTTGAAGTCTTCTGGACGAATACCAACAGCATAAATACCATCTTTTGCTTTGGTTTGACCTACGACGACGTCTTCTCCAACGATAATATTGCCTTTTTCAACACGACCTTCAAAGGTGTTGATTGGTGGGTTACCTAAGAATTTAGCAACGAATAAGTTATCCGGACGGTTATACATATCTTGTGGTGCAGCCATTTGTTGCATCACACCATAGTTTAAGACAACCATTTGGTCAGAGATTGACATGGCTTCTTCTTGGTCATGGGTGACGAATACGGTTGTAATGCCAGTTTCTCTTTGGATACGTTTGATTTCTTCTCTGGTTTGTAAACGTAATCTCGCATCAAGGTTCGATAGCGGTTCGTCTAGTAGTAATACTCTTGGTTTCTTAACTAAAGCTCTCGCAATCGCGACTCTTTGTTGTTGTCCCCCAGATAGTTGAGAAGGTTTCTTATCTAATTGGTCTTTAATACCAACCAGTTCAGCCATTTCTTCCACTAAGGCGATGGCTTGTTTGTGGCTAACATTTAAGTTTTCAAGTGGGAACATGATGTTTTGTCTTACAGTCATATGCGGATAAAGTGCATAGTTTTGGAATACCAATCCAATCCCTCTTTTTTCTGGTGCTAGCTTGGTGACATCGTCATCACCGAAGAAAATCTTACCACCTGATGGCTTGTGTAACCCTGCGATCATGAATAATGTCGTGGATTTACCACAGCCCGATGGACCCAACAACCCTACTAGCTTACCAGAAGGGATTGTGATGGATAACTCGTCTACTGCTCTTGTTTCTTTACCGGTCTTGTCGGTAAATACTTTCGTTAAACCTTCTAATCTAATCTCCATATTTTCTATTAACTCCTTATTTCGATTGTTATAGTCGTTTTCTTAAAAATAAAAGCACTCCGTGGATAGTCCAAAAAGTACTCAAGTTAAAAATGTATAAAAAAATAGCGTAGTGGTTAAAATGGTTGTATTAGTCGTCGTTGTCAATACTTGCATGCCTACTCACCTCGCCACTATGTATTATATAATAATAATACACTTTTTTCAATCCGTCGTTAAAAAACCCTTTCATTATTTACAAATTTTTTTCAAATCAGAATCGAAAGCGCTTTCTAGCGTGTTTATATTTTAATATAACGAAAATCAATTGTCAACGATTATCGCTGTGCAGTGAACATTTCTTATCTTTTTGTCGAAAAATATAAAAACACCCCCTAAGGGGTGGTCTATACATGTGAAGTAACTTGGGTTGGATTGTTTCTCATCTTTGTATAAAAGATAATCGCTAAGATGACCGCGACAACGGCTGTCGTCGTATTACTGATAAACATCGTGATGCCAATCGATTCAAAACCGATGCTTGTAAAGGTTTGAAACGCCCATAATACAGGGATTCTAAAGATGAATAATCGAATGACATTCATCCACAATGATATACGTGTGTGACGATACCCGTAGAACATCGATAAGGTGATTGCGATCACAGCACCTGTAAGTTTAGAAAATACTTCCCATCTAAATAATCTAAAGACCATTTCGATAAATTCAGGTGTGGTATCTTTGTTCACGATGAGCGGGATAATCGATCCCCTAAATGCGAACGCATAGAGTATAGTAATCACACCGATTGATACCCCAATCAATAACGCAATCGGATAGACTTTTTTAGCGCGGTCCGGTTGGTTATTTCCCATGTTTTGAGAGACGATGGTCGGTACTGCTTCTTCGACAACCACCGCTAAAACAGACCCTGCGCCACCAATCTTTTGAGCGATGGAAAAGGCGGATAATACGATGCCCCCGTAAATGGCTGCCATCGCGTTGATGATTGTTCGTCCTAAAGAGAATATAAAGCGGCCTAAAAAGATGGGTAATGAAATCAATATAATCGGTTTGACATAACTCCATTTAAGTCTTATTTCACTAAAACGAATTCTAAAAATATTGTTTTTATTAAATAATATCATGAAAGCGAACAAGGTGAAAAATGCTTGAGCAATCATGGTTGCTATAGATACCCAAAGAATGCCCAATCCGAAGCCGTAAACAAAGACTGCGGATAGGATCAATTTAATCGTCATGATGATAATATTAAGGACTAATATCTTTTGGGTGTTTCCTTTAGCCTTTTCTAACCCGATGAATACACTATTAATCGTAATAAATCCGGTTGTAATGATTTGAACAATAAAATACCCTAACCCGTCATTAATGATGTTACTTGGGGTTTGTAATAACTGTAGAAATGGTCTAGCCAGTGGAACTAAAATCAAAATCAAGAATAAACTAGTGTATACGGCTAAGAAGAATACCGTTGAAGCGTTCTTTTTCGCTTCATCGATTCGGTTCGCGCCGATATGTCGTGCGACAATGACTGCTCCACCAGAAGCGATTCCGGCACCGAAGGCGGTAATCATGCTTTGAATTTCTGAAAGGATATAGACCGATGCGATTTGTTCATTGCCAATATGAGCAACAATCATCATATCGATAAATCCATATAAGTGATTAAAAAGGCTATAGATAGCCAGCGGGTACGTAATGTACAAGATGACCTTCCATAGCGATTCATGTAAAATATACTGTCTTAATTTAAGTTCTCTTGAACTACTTTGTTGCACGAGAGTACACCGGATTAGAATTCTGCGTGTCTCGGTGTTCTAGGGAAAGGAATCACATCACGAATGTTTTCGACACCCGATAGATACATGAGTAATCTTTCAAATCCCATACCGAATCCAGAGTGTACACAGCCACCAAAACGTCTTAAGTCAAGATACCATTCAAGGTCTTCTTTTGGAATATGGAGTTCTTCCATACGTTTTTCAAGGTAATCTAAGCGTTCTTCTCTTTGAGAACCCCCTATGAGTTCACCACTGCCTGGAACTAATAAATCTACAGCAGCTACCGTCTTTTGATCATCGTTTAGACGCATATAGAAAGCTTTAATTTCTTTAGGCCAGTTTGTGACAAATACAGGAGACTTAAAATGTTCTTCTGTTAAGAACTTTTCATGTTCGGTTGCTAAATCTTGGCCAAATTCTGGTTTATTTTCAAATTTACGTTTAGAATCTTTCAATATTTGAATGGCGTCATGGTGTGTCACGCGGTTAAATTTAGAATTGACTAACGCTTCTAACTTAGCTCTTAATCCTTTTTCCACGAATTGGTCGAAGAAGTCGATTTCTTCAGGCATTTGTTTTAATACGTCGGCGACGATGTATTTCACCATTTCTTCAGCAATTTGCATATTGCCTTCTAAATCGGTGAATGCCATTTCAGGTTCAATCATCCAGAATTCAGAAGCGTGTTTTTGCGTGTTGCTATTTTCTGCTCTAAAGGTAGGTCCGAAGGTATACACATTTCTAAAAGCCAACGCATAAGCTTCTGCTTCGAGTTGTCCTGTAACTGTTAAATTGGTTCTTCTTGCGAAGAAGTCTTTCTTATAATCCACTTTCCCAAATTCGTCTTTAGGGACATTTTCTAATGGTAATGTAGTGACTGCGAACATTTCACCAGCACCTTCACCATCATTTCCTGTGATGAGTGGGGCGTGGAAATAGACAAATCCCTTTTCTTGGAAGAATTTATGAATCGAGAATGCTGCTACACTTCTTAATCTAAATACTGCATTGAATAAGTTGGTTCTTGGTCTTAGGTGAGCCACTTCTCTTAAGAATTCTCTGGTATGTCTTTTTGGTTGAATTGGATAGTTTTCCGGTGAATCCCCTAATAAAGTGACCTTGGTTGCTTTGATTTCAAACGGTTGTTTCATTTCAGGGGTCAATACGAAAATCCCTTCAATTTCAACAGAACTACCGACTCTGATCTTTTGGACATCTTCAAAGTTGCTTAATGCTGCTTCATATACAACTTGAAGTGTTGATAGGGTTGTTCCATCGTTAATGGTTAAAAATCCAAATTCCTTTTGAGCGCGGTTGGTTCTAACCCAAGCAGAAAGTTGAACTGATTGGTTTTGTAGATGATCTTGGTTTAAATACAGTGATTTAATTGTTGTCATGATTCTTCACTCTTTCTATGGTTTCTTCATAAATGGCTTTGAGTTGTTGACCGATGAGTTTTAAATCTTTCTTTGAAACATTTTGATACGCTGCTTCGGTCATCGCAGACATATCTTTTCTTAATACTTGTTGAATTTTGGTTGCGAATTCAAGGTTACTAGAGCCCTTTAAGACTTCTTTGCCATGTGTAAACTCTGCATAAACAGGGATATCTCTAACAATGATTGGTAGTCTTGAAGCCATCGCTTCTAAAACAACAATCCCTTCAGTTTCTTCATAACTAGGAAATAATAGGCAGTTAGCGCTTGAAAACGCACCTTTTATGATATCTCCTGCGATATATCCAGGCATAACCATATTGTCCGGTTTGTTTTCAATGGCTGTTTTAATGACCTTGGTTTGCATCGCTTTATTGAGTGTACCAAACCAAATGAATTTAATATCCGGCATCATACGAGCAACTTCAATAAAGTCATGCAGTCCTTTTCGTTCAAATAGTAAGCCAACACCAATCACGACCTTATCTGTTTCGGATAAGTTGAAGTGTTTCCTAAAAGCATCGACTTTTTTAGGGTCTTTTTCATATTCTTTTAAATCGATACCGTTACTAACGACTTTAATAGGACATTTGATATAACCATAACTTTCTAACAAACTTTTGGAATAATTAGAGGGCGTTATAATCACATCGGCATTCGAATACATATTTTTAAGTTTTGAATAGAACCAAACCTTAATATATTTAGAAAAATTAAATGAGTTTAAGAAGTCTTCTTTCGTCGAATGGGCATGTACAACCACAGGGATGCCTTTTCTTTTTGCATGCTTTAAAAAACTAAACGATTCTTCAAAGACGGTGTTGAAATGGACTAGATCAAATGGATGTGCCTTATCTGAAGTAACATCGACACCATTCATCTCTAAAGCTTTAAATTGTTGGCGAAATGCTCGGCCGATTCCAGAGACTTTGAGCATGTTTTGCATTTCTTTATATAGTAGTACTCTCATGTGTTTCACATCCTAAATTAGATTATATCAAAGCTGGTCAAAAAAAACGAGATGTTACTCGCTTTCTTCGTTGGTTTCTATCATTTCATCGGATTCTTGTTCTTGAATCGATTCAACGTTGGCAATTTGCTTGAAATGTGTTGATATTTTACGGGAAGAAACGCTAACATCTTTGGCTGTTTTAGAGACCGTATCAATGTTTTTAAGGAGTTGGTTCCAACGTTCTTCATAGCGTTTGAAATCTATTGAAAGATGGTTGAGTTCCTTTTGAATCTCTTTTGAATATTTATTTCTTTCTAAGTCTCGAAGGATCACTTGAACAATGGTCAAAGTAGACATCAGTGTGGTAGGTGAGGTAATCCATACATTTTTCTGTTGACCATAGGTTATTAAATCCTGATGCCAACTCGTAATCTCCGCAAATATCGCTTCCGCAGGGATAAACATAATAGCTTGGTTTGATGTTACATTCGGAATAATGTATTTAATGGCGATAGAATCAATGTGCTTTTTGACATCACTCTTGAAGGTTTTCTCCGCTTCATTACGCTCTACATCTGATAGTGTTTTATCCATCATTCTGCGGAAGTTTTCTAATGGGAATTTAGAGTCGATGCATAGGTTTCCCATCGGATCTGGTGCGTGTAACATCGCATCCACTAAGGTGTCATTATCTAACTTTTTTTGAAGTTCATAAATAGTTGGTTTGTTTTCTCCAAAAACCGCGACAAATAGCTGTTTTAGTTGAATTTCACCAAAAGTTCCACGCGTTTTTTTGTCATTTAAGATGTCATTTAACGAAACGACATCGGAGGATAGCCTTTCAATTTGTTTTTGAGCGGCGTCAATTTTAGTCAATCGCTCTACAACATCTGAAAAAGTCTTGTTTGTTTGTTCAAATCCAGCCCCGAGTTTTTCATCTACTCGTCGATTAATCTTTTCAATCTGTTCATCAAGGGTTTGATTCATCTTCATTGAGAATGCCAGAAAATCTTCACTCATTTGTCTGTTTTGGTTATAGAGGGTGTCAGAGATGTGTAATTTGAGTTCGCCATTCTTTTCGGTAAATCGTTCTAACAACAAACGATTATCATTACTGATTTGATTCAATTTAGAATCTAGGTTGTCTTTAGGTTGGAAGAAGATAAAAGCGGCCAACAACAAAAGTGTTAGACCGCTCATAATCATCATAATCCAAATGAGTTGTTCAATCGTCATTATTTAAAAATTTCGAATGTGAACTTAGGCACGTAAATATTTCCTTTACCCGCTTCAAGTGTTCCCATGATGTATACGAATAATCCATAAACACCCAAAACAGCTAAAACAAGGAATAATAAGATGCCTACAATTAAGCCAACGATTGGAATGATCATGAGAATGGTTGCTCCAATAGAAAGTGCTGTAGCAGCAATATACATCACCAATGAAAAGTTTGAGATTTGACGGAAACCTTCGGATAACCAAGGTTCTTTCTTGTCTTCTTCTCTAAAATAATACGTAAATACAATGGCGAGTACCAATCCTGCTACAGGAACGAAAATTTGTGCAAGCCAGCCCAACATAAGTAAAGTCTTAAAATCCATACCCCAAATCTTTTTGTTTTCCATATTTATCTCCTATCCTATATAATAAACGTGTTTAACGTTGTTTCTAGTAGTTACATAGTAACTAATATATGTATTTTTTGATAATATTAAATCATTGACGGTGACTGCAATCACATCTCGATTGAGATTGTATTTTTGTTTGCCTGATTCTGTTTGAATAGATTCATAAGCTCTTGATACCATATCTGTACAGTAATACTTATTTCTTGTAAATAGGATGAATAAGAAATTATACTGTGATTTCTTCTCTTCCTTATCTGCTAAAAAATCCAATGCTACATCAATATCTTCTTGAGTGATACCTTTAATACGTAAACCAATCCATTCATTTCGATAATAATTTCCATAAGCTCGATAAGAAGGGTCGCCATCATCAGTACTTCTATAGATTGGATTTAACCAGTAATTTGACGTACCGCCAGTGACATGTGTATATCTGCCACCATTAATGATGACATCCAATAACTTCTCATCAGCCTCTGGAATACCAATTGTTTCATATACTTCATTATTCTCATCTATTACAGCGGCGTGACCCCCAAAGAAGAAAGTGACAAATTCATGGACACCTGGATATCCTACTAAAGGTGATTGTTGAGTGACAAAGATATCGCCAGCATCTCCAGGTTTTAGGTAGTTATCATTAAAGAATGGTTCTCTAATCAATTCGTTCGGATAATATGTTTCACGTGAAACCTTATAGTATTTAATCGTGTCTGTACTATGAACTTCGTCTAGCACTCCTCTTTGTACAAATTGACGGATTTCACGTTTAATAGCTATGTGTTCGCCAATGGTTTGACCAAATAAAAAGATAAAGAATCCTGCGATCAAAACCAGTAAAGTTCTTAACATTTGTTTCATACTTCATATTATATCATAATACTACATTTTCAACTTTAATCTTTTCTTCCAAAAATAAAAAAAATAAGGCGCAAGGCCTTACTTCTTTCTAGGTTTAATGACGATTTGTCTGTTTTCGCCTTCGCCTTCAGATTCAGTATAAACGTCTCTCCACTCAGCTAGTTTAGTGTGAATAATGCGTCTTTCATACGAATTCATTGGGTCTAAGCGTACTTCAACTCTAGTAAACGCAACTTCTTTCGCAAGTTTGGTTGCAAGAATTTCGAGTTGTTTCTTACGGTTTTGTTTATATTGACCAATGTCTAGAGACAAGGTGATTTTTTCTTCCGTAAAGTTGTGTAAATAGGTTTTTAGAAGGGTTTGAATTGCATCTAAGGTTTTGCCATCTCTACCAATTAAAAGTGCATTTTCTTTACTTTGAATTTGATAGTAGATTTCAGTTCCTTCGTTGAGAGATCTAAACTCTGTCTTCACTTCCACTTCAAGTGATTGGAAGATATTGTCTAGGTATTTTTTACCTTCTAATGCTAGGTTGATTTCTAATATTGCTTCATACGTTTGAGACGCACCAATACCGAGGATACCCTTCTTCTCTTTGATCATATTGATCTTGATGTATTGAAGAGGCATCTTTAGCATATCAACGGCTTTAACTTCAGCTTCTTTTAATGTTTTAGCTTCAAATTCAACTCTTTTTGTCATAAGTTTAACCTACCAAGTCCTTGTTTTTCATTTTCTCGTATTTCTTTTCGTTTAAATATCGATTGATGAGATTTTGACCGATTGAATAAATGTTACCGACTACCCAGTATAGGGCAAGTGAATTACTTTGTAATGATATTGAGAACATCATAAAGACCATAAAATATTGCATATACTTCATCATCTTTTGTGTTTGTTCTGCTTGAGAGTTTGTTGGGTTATGAGCAGCTGTATTCTTAGAATAAGCAGGCTTCTTCATCGCTAAGTAGTTTAATGCAAACATCGTTGCAGCAACGATTATTGCAAGAATCCAACCAGCCAAGTCACCATTTTGTCCATAAATTGCTCCAAAGTTACCGGCTTTTGCTAAATCGATACCAAGGAATAATTGATTGTTGACTTGTCCAGCATAGGTACCACCGGTACGCCAAATTCTTTGAACGACTTGATACATCGCTAAGAAGATTGGCATTTGCAAGAATGGCATTAAACATCCCATGAAATTGATGCCGTACTTTTTATAGACAGCCATCATTTCCATTTGCATCTTTTGTTGTGATTCTGGATCTTTACGAGTTGCGTATTTCGCTTGAACACGTTGCATTTCTGGTTGTGCTACCGCCATCTTAATGCTCAAGTCATTGCTCTTCGCATAAATTGGCCATGCAATCGTACGTACAATGATGGTTGTTATGATAATCCCCATAGCAAAACTATTATTGAATAGTGCACCGAAGAATTGCATAATCCACGCGATTGGAATAACGAGTAACCAGTCGAACCAACCACCTTCGCTTACAACGATCGGTTTAGTTGGGTCTCCGCTACATCCAGATAGAACCACTAACAAAGTCATTACAATAAAAACAGCAACGATTTTTTTATAATTTCTCATTCATGTGCTCCGCTTTCTTAAATTTTGAAAAATGCTTTGTGATGTTCGCTTCGATTTCTTGGAACGAAAGTAAGCTTGCATCTTTTTTAACAACAATCACGTAGTCGAAAGGGGTTATGCCTTTAGCCTGGTTATGCAGGATCATGCGGATTTGTCGTTTGATTTTGTTTCTTTGGACAGCGCCACCATATTTTCTTCCGATAGATATGGCGAATCTGAAATGTGCTAAGGTGTTTTCTTTGTAGTATACTACAAAGAATTTGTCTCCTACGCTTTTTTTGTTTTGTATGATCGCATCGATTTCGTTATTTTTCTTGATTCGATATACCTTTTTCATGTTAAGGTTTGATTTTTAAAATAAAAGGACTACCCAAATAGTGCGTGTGCGCATATTTTAATCGAGTAGTCCAGGTTGTTTTAAAATAGTGTATTCAATTATACAGTTAATGAAGCGCGTCCTTTAGCTCTACGACGTGATAGAACGAGTCTGCCACCGACTGTAGCCATACGTGCTCTAAAACCGTGAGTCTTTACGCGTTTAAGTTTACTTGGTTGATATGTTCTTTTCATAAATAAACCACCTTTCTCACGAAACCATGCGTGTATTATTATATAAATATAGAAATCAAAAGTCAACCTAAATCGTTGATAAAATTTTACATTTGATTTTCACTGTCTATTGCTCTCTAGTGTAATAAAGTTATTAACACTTTTTTGTGGAAAACTTTCCCCCAAGTTATCCCCAATTGTGGAAATCTTTGAAAGTCTATGAAAATAGGTGGTTAAGCCATTATAAGGCTATAATTAATAAACAATTAATATTTTGAGACGTGTTGAATGTAAAAGTTTCCCACAATTTCAGTGGATAAGATTTTGATTCACTCCTCATGCGTATGTGTTAATATGGGTATACGAGAAGTTTGGAGTGAAAATATGAAGGAATATGATGCACTGTGGGGACAGATTTTAGACACCTTAAGAACATCTTATTCAGACGAAATCTACGAGGATCTATTTGAGCCTCTTTCGTCTGTAAAGAAGGTATCTGGTGGCTATATTTATGTTATCGCACCCTCAGTCTACGTTAAAGAACGTATTAATCGCCTATATTTGACAAGAATCAATTCATTGGCGGACTCTTTATACAAAAAAGAGCTTATAAAATTTAAATTTGTGGTTGCTTCTGATCTAGTCGGTGAAGAAATGCTCGTTGGACCGGAAAAAAACTTAGATAAAAAGTATCGCACAGGCAACCTCATTGCTACACTCAATTTTGATAACTTTGTCGTCGGTAAATCGAACCGTTTCGCTTTCCAAATGGCGCTAAAAGTGGCGGATCAACCAGGAAAGGTAGCCAATCCATTCTATATCTTTGGTGATGTGGGACTGGGTAAAACCCACTTGATGCAAGCGATTGGTAACTATATTTTAGACAATGACATCAATCAGAAGGTTCTCTACATTAAAGCTTCTGATTTTATTGAAGAGTTAGCAGATCAAATCAAGAAAGAAAAGATGGACCAATTCAACGATAAATATCGTGATCTAGATGTTTTACTTATTGACGATATTCAAATGCTTGCTGGGGCTCCAAAAACACAGATGGAATTCTTTAGATTATTTGACTTACTATCACAACAAAATAAGCAAATTGTCATCACTTCTGATAAACCCGCTTCAGAGCTTAAAAACATCATGTCACGCC
>CAZXLG010000014.1:0-23489 GCA_964641335.1 uncultured Paracholeplasma sp. | reverse complement strand
AACGGAGAATAAAGAATTCAGAAGGACCAACGAAAAAATAGTACATAGGAACGAGCAGAACTACCGACAATAATGCAAATGGAAAGTCTCTACGAATTAAATCATCGTGAACAACTTGAGGTAGTACGAGTGCTGCTGTACCCAAAATAAAAGCAATATTAAAGATATTCGATCCAATGATATTCCCAAACGATACATCATCGGCACCAGATATCGCACTGGTGATACTCACCGCGGCTTCAGGTAGCGAGGTACCAAAAGCAACCACAGTTAACCCAATAATCAGGGATGATACTTTAAAGAATTTTGCGATCGAAGATGCTCCATCTACGAAAAAGTCTGCGCCTTTAACTAAAATAACAAAACCAACCAATAATATAACAAACGCCCAAAATAATGTCATAGTTCAATACTCCTTTACTTACTTTTACAATTATACAATGAAAAAGTTAGTTTGAATATTCAAAAGAAAAAAAAGTTATCCACAATGGGATAACTTTCATCTTTATTTCTTAGTAACGAAGACTTTCTTAAGGTTAGCGAAGCGTGGAAGACCATCGACAAGCGGTGCTTTGTCATCGCCTTGGATGAGTGGTAATGCATAATCCACATAATCTTGAGTTAGCCCTTTACCGTTTGGAAGGATCCATTCAGCTGGGACTTTCTTTTCAGTATTCGCTGCTTTCGCAAGTGGAACTAATTTGTATTTGATCTTATAAGGGTTTGAAGAAACTCTCTCGAATCCGACCATCTTATCAGTCGTACCCTTAACAGCTGCTCTTACTGCCTTAACACCAGCCATATAAGCTTCTCTAACGTCTACTTTAGAGGCTAAATGGGCAGCACTTCTTTGAAGTAATGAGAATTCAATGGAACGTACTTTAACGTTTAATCTTTCTTTGATTTGTTCAGCTAAGATGGAAGCAGTACCACCAAGTTGAGCATGACCGAAGGAGTCTGTGGATAGACTTGAATAGTGTTCAGGAACATATTTTCCATCTTTGTCCTTGATACCTTCAGACACAACAATGATTGCTTTTGTCTTACGTTTAACAACTTCTTCAACGTCTTTGTAGAATTGGTCATAATCAAATACTACTTCAGGTAGATAGATTAAATCAGGACCTTGGCCTTTAGCAACTGCTAATTGTGCAGCAGCTGTTAACCAACCTGCATTTCTACCCATAACTTCAACCACAGTCACCATTGGGGTGTTGTATACGGTTGCGTCATGATAAAGTTCCATTAATGTGGTAGCAACATATTTTGCAGCAGAACCATAACCAGGGCAATGGTCAGTGCCATATAAGTCGTTATCGATCGTTTTAGGTACGCCAACAACGTTGCAATCCCAACCAGATTTCTTGAAATACTTAGAAATCTTGTTGCAGGTATCCATCGAGTCGTTACCCCCATTGTAGAAGAAGTAACGAATGTTGTACTTCTTAAAGACTTCGAGTAATCTTTCATAATCACTAGGGTCTTTCTTGAGTGGTTTAAGTTTATAACGAACGGACCCAATCGCAGATGATGGGGTATTCTTTAGTAATTCAAGTTCGTATAAATCTTCCTTAGAGATATCGTAGAAGTTTTCATCTAGAATCCCTTTGATGCCGTGTGCAGCTCCATAAACTGCAGTAATGTTTTCTTGCTTTAATGCTTCAATAAATACGCCGGCAGCACTTGCGTTAATGACGCTTGTTGGACCGCCTGATTGGCCAAGAATGGCAGCGCCTTTCAAATTTTTCATATATTTTGGTTCCTTTCCTTCAACTTTTCGATACTATTCTATCATATCTCTTTTAAAAAAACTTGAAGAAAGCGATTTCGACATCACTTTTGTAAAAAACACATAAACTGCTGTAAAATTAGTGATATAATAGTGGCGGTTTGAGGTGATGAAAATGAAAATTGCCGTACTTACATCGGGTGGAGACGCCCCAGGAATGAATCCCGCAATTCGCGCTGTAGTTCGCGCTGGAATCAACAGCGGTCACGAAATCTATGGTGTCATGGATGGATATGCAGGATTGGTTAGTGGTTCATTTGAAAAAATGAGTCGTAAAAGTGTTTCAGAAATTCTCGCCAAAGGGGGTACGATTTTAGGTACCGCCCGTTTAAAAGAGTTTAAAAAAACCGAAGTTGTCGAACGCGCGATTCAAAACATGAAAGAATCGGGCATTGAAGCCTTAGTTGTCATCGGTGGTGATGGTACCTATCGTGGTGCGAAGGCACTCACCGAATTGGGTTTCCCTGTCGTAGGGTTACCTGGTACGATTGATAATGACCTTTCTTGTACCGATTATACGATTGGATTTCATACCGCACTTGAAACCATTGTGGATGCGATAGACAAAATCCGCGATACTTCATCCTCCCATCAACGATGCTCGATTGTCGAAGTCATGGGTCGTTATTGTGGTGACCTTGCGGTATCTGCAGGGTTAAGCTGTGGAGCTGAATTCATCATTACCCCAGAACACCCAATGAATAAAGATGAAATTATTGAACGCTTAAAAGTTCACAAGAGTGAAGGCCGTCGCAACGCGATTATCGTCATTACTGAAAATATATGTAATGTCCATGAATTTGCGGAAGAAATCACTGAAAAGAGCGGGTTCGCTTGCCGTGCTACAGTCCTAGGCTATGTTCAACGTGGGGGTTCTCCATGTGCTGAAGATAGAATTCTAGCTGGTCGCATGGGTGCATACGCGGTTGATTTATTAAGTCAAGGTATTTCTGGTGTTGCAATTGGTATTCAAAGTTCTAAAATGGTACATTATACATTTGATGAAGTCTTATCTACTCCAAATGAGTCGATGCAAGACATTTATGAATTAGCTACGAAGATTCGTTAATCCTCTAGAGGTGAATTATGACTATACAGAATACCCTGTTCAAAAAGGTAAACATGATAGCCCAGATCCATACTAGACACTCAAAAAAGGTGCTTTTTTAGCATCTTTTTTTCTTAAATAGATTATTAAAAGGAGATACATATGACAGACAATATTCTTTATATCCTGGGTGGGATAGCCATATTCTTATATGGTATTGAACAAATGGGCGAAGGTCTTAAAAAGTCCGCAGGGAACAAGATTCGCTCCATCATTGAAAAAACAACAAACACACCATTGAAGGGTATTTTAGTGGGTATTATTCTTACGGGTATTTTACAATCTTCAAGTGGCGTAACCGTATTGGTTATTGGATTAGTTGGCGCAGGCTTGATGACTCTAAAACAGGCTGTAGGGGTTGTGTTTGGTGCCAATATTGGTACGACAGTAACCTCGATATTGATTGGCTTACCTATCGCAGATTATGCCTTACTCATGGTATTTGTGGGCGTTATACTCATATTCTTCTTTAAGAAAAAAATCCTCCAAAACATTGGTCAAACGATTCTTGGTTTTGGTCTAATATTCTTTGGACTCGATGTCATGGAGATTGGTTTAAGACCTCTAGTCATGACGGATCAAGTTCATGATTTGTTCTTATTATTCTCGGATACATCCAACAGTTTCTTCTGGTTTTTTGGGGTATCCTTCGGAACCATTTTCACGGCCATTGTTCAAAGTTCTTCGGCTTCCATTGGGATCATTCAAAAACTATATCATATGAATGTTGAATCTGGTGTAACAACCTTTACCCTATGGGGCGCTTTACCGATGATTTTAGGGGCCAATATAGGAACAACCATGACGGGGTTCTTAGCCTCCATTAATGGGACACTCGAAGCGAAACGTGTATCTGCCATCCATATTATTTTTAACCTCATCGGAACCGCTATTTTCTTAATTTTGTTGTGGCCTTACCATGAAATTGTTGCATGGGTTGAAAATACATTCTTTGAACCTTATTCTATGGCAACACTCGCGGTAGCGCATGTCATGATGAATGTCGTCACTGTACTCATCCTATTTTGGTTCATTGATCTATTGATTAAATTTACCCATGTCATCATTAAAGATAAACCATACAATGATGAACTTGAAGTCATTTTCTCTGAATCACTACTTCAAGCAACCCCATCATTAGCCCTTTATTATGTTAAAAAAGGGATTAATAAAATGGGTGACTTGGTTAAAAATTATTTCATCTTAACTAAACGTTATAGTTTCACCAATGAAGAAGGGGTCATTGATAAAGCTGAAAAATTAGAAAACACATTGGATGATTATGATAAACGCCTTCACGATTACATGATCAAACTTGTCCGAAATAACTCATTATCCGAAAAAGACTCCAACCGTTTATCGAGAGACCTAGATACTATCAGAGACTTCGAGCGTATCGGAGATCACTTAACCAACTTGGTCGGTTTCTTCAAAAATCGTTACGAGGAAAATCAATCGCTTTCTAAGGGTGGAGAAGAAGACCTTAAACATTACTATCGTGTCCTAGAAGAAATGCTCGATGTTACTTTAGCATCCTTTGTCTTCAACGATATTGAAAAAGCCAAAATTGCAATCGAATATGAAAACCTTACGGATAAACTCGAAGAAAAATTCAGACTGAACTATGTTGAAAGACTCAAAGGTGGCGAACTCAACTTCACCTCTAAAACCAATTACGTTGAAATACTGTCGAACATGGAACGCATTGGTGACCATCTAAAGAATATTGCAGAAAACATCATTAACCCAATGCGTACACCACGCTTGGATACTGAAGATAATCCATTGAAATAAAGCATGATTTTAGTGCTTTTTTCTTTCCTATTATGTATAATAGACGTTATAAGGAGTGGATACGATGTCTAAGTTTAAACTGGTTGCACCATACAAACCGATGGGTGACCAAATTGAAGCAATTGAGAAATTGTATCAAAACTTCAATAACGGCATAAAACAACAAGTCTTACGTGGTGCAACAGGTACCGGTAAGACTTTTACTATCAGTAACTTAATTGAAAAAATGGGGAAGAAAACCCTCGTTTTAGCCCATAATAAAACGCTCGCTGGACAACTTTACAGCGAGCTTAAAGCCTTTTTCCCAGAAAATCGTGTGGAATATTTTATTTCCTATTACGATTATTATCAACCAGAAGCCTATGTTGTAACCTCAGACACCTATATTGAAAAAGACGCATCCATCAACGATGAAATCGACGAAATGCGCCATAGCGCTACCGCCTCATTACTCGAAAGAGAAGATGTCATTGTGGTCGCATCTGTCTCCTGTATTTACGGGATTGGGGACCCGGATGACTATAAAAATTCAATGATTTTCTTACGCGTTGGGCAAGGCATTCGAAGAAATGCACTGTTATCAAAATTAGTCGAATTAACGTACCAACGAAACGATATTGATTTCCACCGTGGTACGTTTAGAGTCCGTGGTGACATTGTCGAAGTGATCCCTTCAAACCAACGTGAAAACGGAGTTCGTATTGAATTCTTTGGTGATGAAATCGATCGTATTAAACGATTTGATGTCTTAACGGGTAACGCAATTGAATCGTTAGATTACGTCACAATTTGGCCAGCTACCCACTTTATGACGAATAAAGAAAAACTCAAAGAATCCATTCGACGCATTAAAAATGAACTCCAAGACCGTATTTTATTTTTCCAAGGCGAAAATAAACCGCTAGAGGCGGAACGCATTCAAATGCGTACCAAATACGATATCGAAATGCTTGAAGAAATGGGGGTTTGTCCTGGGGTTGAAAACTATTCTAGACACCTAGCTCTAAAAGAGGCTGGTGAAACGCCGTCAACCTTAATCGATTTCTTCAATAAAGATTTTATGCTCATCATAGATGAATCTCACGTGACCGTATCTCAGGTTCGGGGAATGTATAATGGCGATAGATCGAGAAAATCAACCTTAGTGGATTACGGATTCAGATTGCCTTCAGCCTTAGACAATAGACCCTTAAAGTTTGATGAATTTGAATCGAAACTAGATAACGTCATTTACTTATCAGCCACCCCTGGTGATTATGAGTTAGGTAGAAATCTACCCATCATTGAACAAATCATCCGTCCGACTTATTTAGTGGACCCTGAAATTGAAGTGCGTAAATCCTTTGGTCAAATCGATGATTTATACGCCGAAATTGTGAAGCGTGTCGCGCTTAATGAACGTGTATTAGTCACGACATTGACCATTAAAATGAGTGAAGACTTAACTGCATATTTTAAGAAACTTGGTATGAAAGTAGCGTATTTACACAGTGAAATCAAATCACTTGAAAGAATTGTTATTTTAAGAGACCTCCGTATTGGTAAATACGATGTCCTTATTGGGATTAACTTATTAAGAGAAGGTTTGGACTTACCAGAAGTTTCGTTAGTAGCGATATTAGACGCTGACAAACAAGGTTTCTTACGTAGTGAACGCAGCCTCATCCAAACGATTGGACGTGCCGCTAGAAACGTCAATGGTAAAGTAATCATGTACGCCGATGTGGTGAGTGAATCGATGGAAAAAGCGATTCAAGAAACCAATCGTCGTCGATCCATCCAACTCGCATTTAACGACAAATTTGGTACCAAACCAGTTTCAATTAAGAAAGATATTCGCGATGATATTTCAATGAAGGAAGATATCGAGGAATTACCACTTAAGAAGAAATACACCGCTAAAGAGTTGGATAAAGCCATTGCTCGAATTGAACGTGATATGAAACAAGCCGCGAAAGAACTCAACTTTGAACTCGCAACCGAACTTAGAGACCAGCTTTTTGAATTAAAAGCAGAAAGAGGATATTGATATGAATTGGAATTTAGACGCACTGTATAAAGGGTTTGATGAAACCTACGAACACGATTTAAAAAACTTAGAAAACCTATTAAACGACTATAAAACCTTGGTTAAAAATGACCAAAAATTATCAAATTTAGCCTTACTTGAAGCGTATTTGAAATTCCAAGAAGAACTTGAAAAGAAAGCAACCAGCCTCTATGCTTTTGCGAGTTTAACCACGTCTACAGATGTCACAAATCAAGTAGCCTTGGGTTATATGTCTAAACTTCAACAACTGCTTTCTAGTGTGACTAAAGAAAACGTCCAAATGAGTCGTTTTATTGCTGGTTTAGATTTACAAAAATTAGCGAAACAAAGTTCACTCGTGAAGACGTATTTGTATAATTTAGAATTGACTCAAAAGAGTGCTAAACATTTATTATCAGAAACGGAAGAAGTCATCTACGCTAAGATGCGTCAACTTGCAAGCAACCAATGGAGCCAACTTCAAGGGTTACTCACCGCGAATCTCAACGTTGAATTTGAAGGTAAAACCATTACCCTAAGCGAAGTGCGTAACCTCGCTTATGACCACAACAAAGATATTCGTAGAAAAGCATACGAAGCGGAATTAAAATCGTATGAACCCATCGCAGATGCTGTAGCGATGGCATTATCAAACATCAAACGAGAAGTGACTGAACTCAATCAGATGAGAGGTTATCAAAGTGCCTTAGAAAAGACTTTAGAATCCTCCCACATGAGTCAACAAACCTTAGATGCGATGATTGAAGCGATGAAGGATTTTAGACCTCATTTTGCTAAATATCTAAAAGCTAAAGCTGCTTATTTAGGTCATCAGAAGGGCTTGCCATTCTATGATTTATTCGCACCCATCGGCAAACTTGAAAAAACGTATACATTTGAAGAAGCTCAAAAAATTGTCTTAGACAGTTTTTATAGTTTTTCCCCTAGATTAGGTGATTTTGCGAAAAAAGCTTTTGATAATCAATGGATTGATGCGTTCCCAAGAAAAGGTAAACGCGGGGGTGCATTCTGTTCGAACCAACCACAAATCAGACAAAGCCGTTTCTTACTAAACTTTACAGGGTCATTATCAGACGTATCAACCCTAGCTCATGAATTAGGTCATGGATATCACGGTGATGTGATTCAAGATGAACAACCACTAAACTGGGATTATCCAATGCCTTTAGCAGAAACAGCTTCTATTTTTTGTGAAACCATCGTCATGAATAAACTCTTCAATGAACTCGAAAAAGATGAAGAAAAATTATCCGTATTGGAAATCTCTTTACAAGGCGATACACAAGTTATTATTGACATTCTTTCTAGATTCCTATTCGAATCTAAATTATTTGAAAATTCGAGAGGTCCAATCTCCAAAGATCAAATGAAATCTTGGATGTTAGAAGCCCAAAAACAAGCTTATACCGATGGATTAGACCATGATTTATTACACCCATATATGTGGTTGAATAAAGGTCACTATTATTCAGCCGGATTAAACTTCTACAACTTCCCGTATGCGTTTGGTTTACTCTTCGGTAAGGGTTTATATAGTCTCTATCAACAAGATCCAAAAGCGTTCCTGAAAAACTATGACCACTTACTCGGTCTCACTGGTAAAGCAAGCGTTGAGGATGTTGCGCTATCGATGGGCATTGATGTGACCAAGAAGGATTTCTGGGTTACCTCCCTTAATGAAGTCAATAAAGATATTGAACTTGTGATTAAATTAATGGAAAAAAACGTTTAGAACCAAGCTTAATTGCCATAACGTAGACTGTCTATGTTATAATGTAATTGATGTTTATAATGATTATCAAATTACGCACATTTTAAAGGAGATTTTTTATGGAAAATCAAGAAGAAAAAGGACTTAGTATTGTTGAGTTATTCAACTTATTACTAAAAAATTGGCTGTTAATTGGGATTTCAACCATCTTAATTGCTGTTATAGCGGCTGTGTATGCATTTGTGATTGCCACCCCGATGTATGAATCCAAATCCGATATCATCGTTCAGGTCGAGTCTTCATCTGAACTCGGTTATGACTATACGACTGCATTACGCTTAGTACCATCGATTGCCGAATTCATGAAGAAGGACATCGTCCTAGACCATGTCATTCAAGAACTCGATCTCGAATCACAAATGTCTGCAGGACAATTGCGTTCTGGTTTGACTGTAACCTCTTCAACAACCACGTTCTTCGTCTATGTTACCTATGTTTCTGAAGATCCAGAATTATCGAGAGACATTGCAAAACAAATCGTCATCTCGGCAAGTTATATCGCCAATAATAATCCAACATTCTCATCATTTAAAGACAAAATTAGTGACCCAACAACTGAAGCTAAATTAGGTGTTCAGACCTCTCCAAACAAGCCACTATTATTAATCATTGGTGTATTGTTAGGTGGTATCCTAGGTGTTGGTATTGTCTTAGTGAGAGAACTAACCAACAATACCTATCGTACTAAAGAAGAATTAGAAGCTGACTTCGACTTACAAGTCTTAGGTGTCATCCCAAGCTTCGAAGTGAAGGAGGAATTCTAATTATGAAATTATTCTCGAAAAAAATAGATTCCAACTATGGTTATCTTGTTTCTAAAGAAGCCCCAAATTCGTTCGTTACAGAACAACTTCAAAAAATGATTGTTAACCTTGAATACGCTAACGTTGATGGCAAGTTTAAGGTAATTCAAATCACTTCATCGATGCAAAGTGAAGGTAAAACAACACTGATTTCCAACCTTACATACTTACTATCCACACGTGGTAAAAAAGTATTGGTTGTTGACCTCGATTTAAGAAGACCGAAAGTTAACCGTATCTTTGGTGCGATTAACAAAGATGGCTTAACGGATTTCTTATTAGGAAAAATTGATAAGAAGACGTTAATAAGACATTCTGAAGAAAAGATTGATTACATCGTCAGTGGTGAAAAAACCTCCTCGATTGTTCAAATCTTAGAATCCCAAAAACTCAAAGATTTGTTTGACGATCTTAAACAAGACTATGACTATATCATCCTAGATACCCCACCTGTCATCGTTGTATCGGATGCTCTACTGATCAACCGTATCGCTGACGGTGTCATCTTTATCGTAGCGTATGGTCAAGGTAAGAAAGTTATGGTCAAAGAAGCCATCCATAGCTTAACCCGTAATAATGTACCCATCATTGGTCTTTGCTTAACACAAGACAAAGTCACCAAAGGAAAGAAATATGGCTACACCTACAAATACTACAGCAATGATTGATATCCACTGTCATATATTGCCAGGGGTCGATGATGGTGCCAAAGATGAATCAATGGCACTTTCGATGATTGAAAAATCCATCAAAGATGGCGTAACACATATCATTTTAACCCCACACTTTCGCAAATATGACGTGAATAAACAATTGAAATTGAAAGCTATTTTTGAGGCTTTGAAACTATCTGTAAGACAAAAAGGTTGGCCAGTCGAACTCTATTTAGGTAAGGAAGTCTACTTTAAAGATAATCTATTAGAACAAGTTTCGAACTTATCATTTGAAGGCACGCCCTATACCCTTGTAGAATTTTCGACCTCTATGGAACAAAACATTGATGAGATTATTTTTAATCTAAAAGTCTCTAAGTTAAAACCCATCGTTGCCCATGTCGAACGATACCCCTATCTCAAAAAAGAAGATTACCATCAAATCAAACTCACCGGAGGATTACTCCAAATGAATGCCGGTGCAATTTATGGATTCGAGGGGTTCGGTAAGCGAAGACTTGTGAAGTTTCTGCTTAAAAACCAATTGATCGACATTGTTGCTTCTGATGCCCACAACCTAAAAAACCGTAAGCCAAATCTCAAAAATGCCTATCATAAAGTATTAAAAAAATACGGCAAAGCCTATGCGGATTTGATTTTCTATGAAAACCCAAAGAAAATCATTGATTCTATTCAACAATAAGCCAGCCTCTGCTGGCTTTTATATTTCAGGGAGAAAACAATGAAATTTACGAATGCATTTACTGAGGATTTCGTATTAACCGATGATATTTTAAGCATCGGACAGATGGCCAAAGAACGTAAAAAACTGAATCCAAAAACGATTGATGCGACCATAGGTGCGTTACTCGACGACCAAGGAAAGCTTTTATCATTTAAAACAGTCGAACAAATCATCCATAATTTGGACTCTGGTAAAGTTAGAGCTTATCCACCTGTTGACGGGGGAAAACCATTTAAAAAATCCCTGAAGAACTGGGTATTTCAAGATGCTTTAACTAATATCGAACAAACTTTTCATACCGAAGTCTTAGCGACCCCTGGTGCGTCTGGTGCACTATCCAATGTCTTAGCAAATTACGTTACTAAAGGCGATATGGTCATACTGCCTGATATTTATTGGAGTAACTACGCAGCCATCATCAACGCTACTGAAGCAGGACATGTGACTTATCCGATGTTTAAAGACAATCACTTCAACTTAGTTGGCTTTAAAAATACCACCAATTTGATTGCGAAAGAAACCGGTAAAGTCGTTGTTTTGCTCAATGACCCTTGTCAAAATCCAACTGGATATTCCTTATCCACCCATGAACTCGAAAGCATTTTAACCCATCTAGATCACTTAGGTAAAACATTACCTGTTGTACTAATTTACGACATTGCCTATTTAGATTATGCCGATAAAGCTTATGAAGATACAAGAAAACGTTTCTTGTTTTTTACCAAAGTTGAATCTTCAATGCTTATCACGATCGCTTTTAGTGCATCTAAAACCTTTGGTATCTACGGATACCGTGGAGGTGGTTTGATCGCTTTAAGCAAGAATCAAGAGTTGATTGCTGAATTCAGCCGTGTTGCTGTTTACAAGGCGCGCTCAACTTGGAGTTGTCCTCCAACAGAACCGATTTTCCTATTAAACACCTTAGAAGAAATGCCTTTATTAAAACAAGCGTTTTTAACAGAATTAAACTCTGTTAGACAACTGTTACACAAGCGAGCTGATCTCTTCATTGAAGAAGCGAAATCAGTGGGGTTAGTACACTACCCATATGTCGCTGGATTCTTCGTCACCATCCCAGTCCTTGAACCGAAAAAAGTATTCGAAAGACTCAAAGACAAAGACATCTTTGTAGTTCCATTAACCAACGCGATTCGCGTAGCACTCGCGGCAATCAGTGAACCTGAAATCAAAGGGTTAGCACAAAAAATTAAAGCAGAACTATAAGAGGGGATTCCCTCTTTTTTTCTCTCTAAAGTGCATAAATCCGCTTGAATGCGTTCCTCGTGTTATAATGAGAATGTCAATATAAATACATATGTATTTGATCTATCAGTAGGAAAGGATACGACGTCCATGTCTATGAATACAAAAACCATCATTACCATCTTCGGGTCTACCGGTGATCTTACCATCCGTAAACTCTTACCCGCCATCGAAAAACTTCTAAACGAAAAACTCTTGGATGCATCAACTCAAATCATCGCTGTCGGTAGAAGAGATTATACCAATGCGTCTTATTTGGCTTTCGTGGAAAAAGAACTTAAGGTTCCCTTTAATACCAAGGCTTTGATGCCTTATTTAACCTATTTTAAGTTGGATGTGGATCGTATTGAAGATTACATAGAACTCAAAAATCGGATAGAAACACTTTCGAATCCTGATACCAGAAAAATATTCTATTTAGCGGTTGGTCCGGAACTCTTAAAGTCTATCGCAACCAATATTGGGGAATCTAAATTGGTTGAAAAAGCCGATTTACAATCTTCGATTACCTTTGAAAAACCGTTTGGTTCTGACCTTGTATCTGCGAAAGCGATTAACCAATTACTATGGACTTATTTCGATGAAAAACAGATTTATCGTATCGACCACTATTTAGGTAAAGAGATGATTCAAAATATCCTAACCGTGCGTTTCGCGAATAAAATATTTGAATCTGCTTGGAATAATAACACCATTAAAAGTGTCAAAATTTTTGCTAAAGAAACCGACACAATTTTATCCCGTGCTGGCTATTATGACACCTCTGGTGCACTAAAAGACATGGTCCAAAGTCACCTTTTACAAATGTTATCCTTAGTCGCGATGGAAGTCCCGAGAAGTTATCAAAGTGAAGACTTGAAAAATGAAAAAGTTGAAGTCCTCAAAAAACTTAGATATGATCGAAAAACATTGGTGATTGGTCAATATGATGGGTATTTAAAAGAACCAAACATCCACCCAAACTCGAAAACTGAAACATTTGTATTCTTCAAAGCATTTGTCGATACCCCCCGTTTTAAAGGTGTGCCTTTCTATTTATTAACAGGTAAAGCCTTAGAACAAAAAGAATCGGTAATCATCATTGAGTTTGAAGAAACCCCTGAACAGCATAAATGGGATTTACCGTTATTTACGAATAAACTGTATATCAAGATTGCACCTCAAGATGGGATTAGCTTAACACTAAACTCAAAGGTTCCTGGACTTAGAAATGCCGTAGAAGAAGTCGATTTAGATTACTGTATCGCATGTAACGCAGTAGGTAACTTACCAGAAGCTTATGAAAAACTCATCCTTGATATGACCAATCACCATAAATCATTATTTACCCGTTGGGATGAAATTGAGCTTTCGTGGCAATTCATTGACCAAGTTAAACAAGATATTGTAAACAAACAAATCCCACTTAGAACCTACAAAACCTCCAAAGAACTATATGATTTAATCGAAACCATGACAGGAGAAAAACTATAAATGAAAATATACGATATCTCAATGGAAATCCATCCAAATATGCCTGTATATAAGGATTTAGAATCCAAAAAACCAACCTTCAAAAATGTAGCGAACTTCAAAGACAATAGCCACTATGAAACCGACATTACGATGAATGTCCATTCTGGCACCCACATTGATTTCAATTTGCACATGATAGAAAATGGCGAAACAAGTAGTGAAGCTAAAATTGAACAATACATCAGTGAAGCCAGGGTATTTGATTTAAGTTATGTTTTAGATAGTATTACCAAAGAAAACTTGACCAATCTTGCGATTCGAAAAGGTGATTTCGTTATCTTTAAAACAAGAAACTCTCAAGATGAAGGCTTCAATCCAAACTTTGTCTTTGTCTCAGAATCCGCAGCCAATTACTTAGCAGAGATCGGTATTAAAGGGGTTGGCATCGATGCGTTAGGCGTAGAAAGAAGTCAACCAGGTCACCCAACCCACAAAGCATTGATGGCTAAGAACATCATTATTTTGGAAGGTTTAAGACTTGCCAATATTCGATCTGGGGTCTACACTTTGATTGCGTTACCGCTTAAATTAAGGGGTCTTGATGCTTCTCCTGTTCGAGCTATTTTATTAGGAAACTAAGTCATTTTAGTTTCCTTTTTGTTATCTATTGTGCGTATGTTATAATGACTTCGAGGAATAAACAATGAAAAGACTATGGATTCTACTAATATTACTTGTGTTAACTTACACACTAAGTGCGTGTGAAACAGCGATCGATGTAACCATTGATTTGATGAATGAGATTCCCTCACAAATCGAATCTGACTATACACTCCCGTTAGTCTATAAAGAATTTAACCTTGAATGGTCTATCAATGGGGAAAAAATCGAGGATCAAATCCCACTAAAGTATTCATTTAAAGGTATTTTTGACGAACTCAGTGTCAAAATGATGAAAGGGTCTCAAGTGATTGAGGCTAGCAAAGAGATTACTTACCCTTTAAGTCCAATTATTTCAGATATTTTCATTACAACCGAAAATAACCAAAATATTACGTCAAAAGAGGACTACGTTAAAGGGTCTGTTTTCTTAGATTCAGATATGGATGCCTTTGATCAATCCAATCTCTCCATGCGAATCAAAGGTCGTGGGAATTCGACATGGAATTTCCCCAAAAAACCGTATCGAATCAAATTTGATGAACGCCAAAGTTTACTTGGAATGGCCCCAGCTAAAGACTATGTTTTACTTGCAGAATACTTTGACAAATCACTCATTCGTAACTATTTGGCACAATATTTTTCCACATTGTTGAATTTTGATTATACCTTAGAGACACGGTTTGTGAATCTATTCCTAAATGGTCAATATAATGGCATTTACCTACTAACAGAACAAGTCGAAGTAGATAAAAATAGACTCAATATCGATGAATCATCGGATGTTAATGGTGGATTTTTGATTGAAATGGAAACCAATGACCGCATCTGGCAAGAAGGTCAAGAAGATTTAAATTGGGTTAAAGTGGATAATTATAACTATGTGATTAAATCCCCCGACATGGAAGAATTAGAACCTGCTCAGGTTGCACCAAAAATAAACTTCATTAAAAATACCCTTAACCGATTTATTCAATCCATTGGGGAAGGTACTTATGAATCCTACATGGACATGGACCAATTCGTCGATTATTTCATTTTATCTGAGCTATTCAAACAAGTGGATGTTGGCTATTCATCCGTATATATCCATAAAGATAAAAACGGATTATTGAAGATGGGTCCAGCTTGGGATTTTGATATCTCAAGTGGGAACGGAGACTACTATGAATCCGGTCCAGAAGGTTATTGGGTAGATTATAACCCTTGGTTTAATTATCTGATTGATCGACCAGAGTTTGAATCGAGGTACACAGTCAGATATTTAGAAGTATCCTACCAATACTTTGACGACCTCATCGCCGAACTCGACTTAGTTTCATCACTGTTATATAATGATGCGTTATTAAACTTTGAAAAGTGGCAAATCTTAGGCATCTATGTTTGGCCAAACCCACCTCAAATGGTTCAAGCTGACACCTATGCAAAACAGATTACCTATCTCAGAAATTACTTAATTGAACGAGATACTTGGTTAAGAACCACATATTCCATCAACGGTTATCGATAAAATAGGCAAACGCCTATTTTTTTTGATGTTAGAAAGCGCTTTATATAGTATAATAAACAGTGAAGGATGTGAGTTATGAAATACGTAAATCTTAGCCGCTACGGCAGACAAATCGATCCTTTTTTCTTTGCGTTAGAAAGTGTCTTACTCGAAGATTTAAAGGAAGACTTGTTTTTCATCTGGCATGTCTATGGGGCTGTCATCATCGGTAAAAATCAATTGTTAGAAACCGAAGTCAATGAAGCCTTTTTAAAAGAAAATAATATCCCTGTCTTTAGACGTTTATCTGGAGGTGGGGCAGTATATTCGGATGAAGGGTGTATTAAATACAGCTTTTTATCTAAACGATTTGATAAAGATACCATCTTTAAAGATTCATTAAACCAAATCAAATCGGTGTTTGATTCGTTACAGATACCGGTTGTTCTATCGGGTCGTAATGACATTTTGCATGACGGTAAAAAGTTTTCTGGCAATGCCTATTTTCATAATCAATACGGGTCTTGTTTACACGGGACCATTTTGTATGATACTAACTTTGAAACTTTGGTCAAATCGATTACGCCTTCGAATGATAAACTCATTTCTAAAGGGATTGAATCCGTGAGACAACGCGTAACCAATATGAAGGATGTCGTCAACATGGATATTGAAGACTTTACAAACTACTTAGTAAATCATCTAACTGATGGTGAGTATTTATTAACCAAAGAACAAGAAGACAAAGTCCTTAATCGAATGAAACAATTCAGTGAGCCGTCCTACATCAAAGGCAATAACCCACCGTATAGTTTCAAACACATCAAACGGTTTAACTGTGGTTCAGTCGGGGTCAAACTCGATATCAATCGTGGGGTCATTCGTGATTTTATCCTTTATGGGGATTACTTTACAGACCAGGATCCTAATCTCCTAAAATCTTATTTCATCAATCAACCATTTGACATCAAAACCGTTGAAGCGATTATTCAACAGTTTAATATCAATGATTATATCGTTGGGTTAACCAATGAAGAATTCATCAGTCTATTCAAGGAGGATATATGATGGATATGAAAACAACGTGTCTACACGATAGACACCTCAAACTCGGTGCGAAAATGACCGAATTCGGTGGATTCGATATGCCGGTATCTTACCGCGGAATTCTCCAAGAACACCAAGCAGTACGCGAAGCCTGTGGGGTATTTGATTGTTCTCACATGGGTGAAATCGATCTAAAAGGGAAAGATGCGTTAAAATTCTTAAACGACATCACCACCAACGATTTTACCGATTTGAAAGACAAACAACTCCAATACACCTTACTCTGTGAAGAGTCTGGTGGGGTTGTAGACGATCTCATGGTCTACCAATACAACAAGGAACACTTCCTATTGGTTGTGAATGCCTCCAATACGTTAAAGGATTACAAATGGTTAACCAGTCATCAAGCAAACTATGAAATCGAATTATCCAATGACTCAGAATTCTTTGGACAACTCGCTTTACAAGGACCCAAAGCTGTAGACGTATTGAAGGGTTTAATTCCGAAGGTTGAACAATTGGTATTTATGCATTTTGATACATTCATTTGTCACAAGAATGAGCTCATCATCTCACGCAGTGGTTATACAGGGGAAGATGGGTTTGAAATCTATGGATCTCCAAAAGCGACTGTAGAACTATGGGATATGTTGATGAGTTTAAACGTTGAACCCTGTGGTTTAGGGGCGAGAGATACCTTACGCTTTGAAGCGGGATTGCCACTGTATGGTCATGAAATCAATGGATTCATTACCCCATTAGAAGCTGGTTTATCGTTTGGTGTTAAATTACATAAACCATTCATTGGTAGAGATGCCTTACTCAAACAAAAAGAACAAGGTCTTGAACGACGTATCATTGGACTTGAACTCCTAGAAAGAAATATCGCGAGAGATGGTTATATGGTCTATGATCACAATCAAAAAATGATTGGATACATCACCACAGGCTATATGATTCCAAATACCACCAAAGCGGTTGCGAACGCGATGATCGACTCAAGTGTCAAAATTGGTACAGAAGTATTTGTTGAAATTAGAAACAAGATGGTAAAAGCCGTCATTAGAAATAGAAAATTCTACGAAAAGAAATATAAAAAAGAGGTCTAAACATGGAAAAGATTATGAATGATTTAATGTACACCCCAACCCACGAATGGGTAAAGATTGAAAACAAAAAAGCGCGCATTGGTATTACCGACTATGCTCAAAAGAGCCTAGGTTCAGTTGTCTTCGTTGATCTACCGAATGTCGGTAGCTCATTTGGCCAATTTGACCCATTTGGTGCGGTTGAATCCGTTAAAGCAGCGTCTGATTTAATGATGCCAGTTTCTGGTAAAGTCATCGCAGTCAATGATGCCTTAGCTTCACAACCAGAACTTTTAAATGAAGATGCGTTTTCAAACTGGATTATCGAAGTTGAAGTCAACGATTTAAAAGAAATCACAAAATTATTATCTCCAGAAGCTTATCTTAAAACACTACACTAGGAGGAACTATGTTCAAATACTTCCCGCATACTGAGAAAGACATCCAAGAGATGCTTGAAAAAATCGGGGTTCAATCGGTAGATGAGCTCTTTTTAGACTTACCTAAAAAGCTCCAAACCAAACCCGATTATCAAGTACCACTTGCGAAATCTGAAATCGAACTCAGAAACCATTTCAAAGGACTCACGGGTAAAAACCGCGAACTGATTATATTTAGAGGTGCAGGCGCGTATGACCACTATACCCCTTCGGTCATCCCTGCGATTATTTCAAGAGAAGAATTTTTAACCGCTTATACACCCTACCAACCAGAAATTGCTCAAGGGACACTTCAATACATTTTTGAATTCCAAAGCATGATTACAGACCTTACTGGGATGGATGTATCAAACGCGTCCATGTACGATGGTCCTACCGCGACAGCGGAAGCGATGTTCATGGCAGTTTCACAAACCAGAAAGAACAAGATTGTCATTTCTGATAACGTCAACCCAAATGTAATTGATGTGGTTCAAACCTATGCTTATTATCGCAACATTGAAGTTTTAGTCATCCCATCCAAAAAAGGCTTAGTCGATCGAGAAGTATTAGATCAAGCGTTAGAAAACGCAGCTGGTTTCATCGGTCAAGTGCCAAACTACTTTGGTTTGATTGAAAACCTCTCCGATGTATCGGAAAAAGTCCAATCCAAGGGCGGCATTATGATCATCAATGCTGACCCACAAGTCTTAGAAACGATTGAATCGCCACGTAAGATGAAAGCCGATATCGCCTGCGGTGAATGCCAAAGTTTAGGTATCCCACTCTCTTATGGGGGTGCCTATGTGGGTTATCTTTCAACCACGGAGAAACTCTTAAGAAAAATGCCAGGTCGTATTTGTGGGGTTACCACCGATATTGACGGTAAACGCGCATTTGTCTTAACCCTACAAGCCAGAGAACAACACATTAGGAGAGAAAAAGCAAACTCCAACATTTGTTCAAACCAATCTTTAATGGCGTTATGGAGTACCATTTATATGTCCACAATGGGTAAACAAGGCTTGAAAGAAGTGGTTTCACAATGTTATCAAAATAGTCATTATTTAAAGGACGCATTGATTAAAACTGGTCAGTTTAAATCAGTGCATGAAGGTTTCTTTGTGAAAGAATTCCTTTTAGAAGCGACCATTGATCTAAAAGCATTTGAACAAAAATGCATTCAAAAAGGTATTTTACCTGGATTGATCATCGATGACAAATACATGTTATTCGCGGTCACTGAAAAGCGTACCCAGGCTGAAATGGACTTATTAGTATCGTTAGTCGGAGGTGCACAATGAAAGCATACGACCAATTGATTTTTGAAATCAGTAAACCAGATAGAGTGGGGTATTCTTTACCTCAAAATAACTTACCCTATGATTTAAATAAAGACATTCCTGCTAATCTAAGACGTTCAGAAGAAACCATTTTACCTAGCGTAGCTGAACTGGATTTAGTTAGACATTATTCCAACGTTTCAAGAAAGAACTTCGGGATTGAAACTGGGTTCTATCCGTTAGGATCTTGTACGATGAAATATAATCCAAAGATCAATGAAGAAATCGCAGGTCTCCCTGGTTTAAGAAATATTCATCCACTTCAACCCATCGAAACCGCCCAAGGTTCTTTACAAATCTATTTTGAAACTGCACAAATGTTATCCGAACTCTCTGGTATGGCTAGTTTCTCCTTAAACCCATTTGCAGGGGCACAAGGTGAACTTGCAGGATTAATGATTATGAAAGCTTACCATCACCATAAAGGTAACTTACACAAGACCAAAGTCATCGTGCCAGATTCCGCACACGGTACAAATCCAGCATCCGCGACAGTTGCGGGATTTGAAATCATTGAAGTAAAATCCAATAAAGATGGTACAGTGAACATCAAAGCACTCAAAGAAGCGTTAAGTGATGAGGTTGCAGGTATCATGCTAACCAATCCAAATACCTTGGGTATCTTTGAAAAAGACATCTTAAAGATTTCAAAACTCATCCATGGTGTGGACGGGTTACTCTACTATGATGGCGCTAACTTAAATGCGTTATTAGGTCGAGCACGCCCAGGAGATATGGGCTTTGATATCATCCATATCAACTTGCATAAAACCTTCTCTACCCCACACGGTGGTGGTGGTCCAGGGTCTGGTCCAGTTGGTGTATGTAAGAAGTTAGTCGATTTCTTACCTAGCCCACAAGTCTATAAGAGAAGAAATAAATTTGTCTTAGATAAACCCATCCATACGATTGGTCATGTGTCTGGCTTCTTAGGTAACTTTAGTGTCATCATTAAAGCCTATAGCTTTATGCTCACCTTAGGTAAAGAAAACCTTTCTAGAGTGGGTGAATTATCGGTACTTAATGCGAACTATTTAAAAGAATCCTTAAAAGAAGAATATTACTTACCGATTAAAGGACTTTGTAAGCACGAAGTGGTATTTGATGGTTTAGTTGACAAATCCACAGGTGTGACTACATTGGATGTTGCGAAAAGATTACTCGATTTCGGTATTCATCCACCAACGATTTATTTCCCACTCGTATTCCATCAATCGCTCATGATTGAACCGGTTGAAAATGAATCCAAAGAAACCCTTGATCAATTCATCGGCATCTTAAAGACGATTGCACAAGAAGCGAAAACTGACCCTGAAAAAGTCAAACATGCGCCATACACAACCGTTGTTCGTCGCCTAGATGAAGTCTCAGCTGCGAGAAACCCTAGGGTTAAATACAGAGATTTGCTAAAATAATAAAAAAAAACAGTTCAACCGTTAAAAGTTGAACTGTTTTTATTATGACAATTTTTCTAATAATGCTTTAGTTAAACTTGGTAAATCTTGTGGGGTTCTGGAGGTAATTAAGTTGCCATCAACCACTACAGCTTGATCGAGGTAGTTTGCGCCGGCATTTTCTAAATCTACACGGATAGAATGGAAACCAGTGATGTTTTTACCTTTGAGGTTGCATGCAGAAATCATAAGCCACGGTCCATGGCAGATGGATACGATGGGTTTTTTAAGTTGATCCATAGCTCTTACAAACTCAATCGTAGCCGGACAACGTCTCATGTAATCGGGTGAAAAGCCCCCAGGGATAATCACGGCTTCATAGTCGTTTGCAGAGACATCTTTGCTAGCAAGATTGCTTTTGAGTGGCATCCCAAACTTACTTTTATAAGTATAGTTGGCTTCGGAACCAATTAGGTCAACCGTAAATCCAGCTTCTTGCATACGGTAGTATGGGTAAATGAGTTCTTTGTCATCATACAGATCTTCGATTAATACTGCAATTTTCTTCATGGAAAAATCCTCCTGCTAAGTTAAGTTCATTATATCATCAGTAAGAATATTCGAAAAAAGGGATGCTCCAAAACTGAAAATAGAGTAACAAACCACTTATAAGGTATAATAATTATAAAGCAGGTGGTCGTATGGAACTAAATAAAACCTTATGGACAGAAGCAGATCGAATCCCTTTTTTAGACTATATAAAAACGTTTGAACAACCCACTAAACTCGAATGGTCTAGAAAAATCTTAAATACACAAATGCCGTTACTAGCGATGCCTACGAAAACAATGGACACCATTGTCACAGCCATTTCAAAAGGTAACTATAGATCCTTCTTAGATTTACACATCGATGATTATTATGAATCGGTTGCGATTCAAGGAAAACTCATCACTAAGATCAAAGACTTCAATGTTATGAAACAGTATCTTGACAGATACGCTACCATCATGGAAAACTGGGCTCATGTTGATTTATTATCCTTTGATATCCATGAAGACAATCAACAAGATTTTATTGAGTTATCGCATACCTATGCCAAATCAACTAAACCATTTATCCGTCGATTAAATTTGATGATTCTATTTCAAATGGTCAAAAATCCAGAAACATTACCTATTATTTTTAAAGCGTTAGAAACCTTAACAAATGAAAAAGAATACTATGTCATCATGATGGCTGGATGGTTGTTATCAGAATGCATTATCCGTTATAAAGACAAATCAATTCCCTTCATTCAAAAGGAAAACTTGAACCCCAAAGTCGTTAATAAAGGGATTCAAAAATGCCGTGAAAGCAGACGGTTAACACCAGAAGAGAAAGACGAATTACTCGCATATAAAAGATAAAAAAAACCACAGCGACGTGGTTTTTCTTCTTATTTGTGTTCGAATAGTTTGATCAATGTTGGATAGACACCCATACCATCACGGGTTTGTAAACCACTATGGATGACTGGGTTCACCAAGGCTTGATCAATGCCTTTATTTGCAATCTCTAGACCATATTTAAGTGTTGCGTTATTGAGTGCAATCGAAGAAGTCATCGGTACTGAACCAGGCATATTCGCAACCCCGTAGAATAACACATGCCCCACTTTATAAATTGGGTTATCATGGTAAGTGACTTTGGAGAAGTTTGAAATACCGCCTTGGTCAATCGCGACGTCAACGATGATTGACCCTGGTTTCATGAGTTCAAGGTATTCATCTTTAATGAGTTTCGGTGCAGCATCCCCTGGAATTAACACAGCACCAATCACGACGTCTGCTTCAATGATGGCTTTCTTTAAGTTTTCTTGGTTAGAGTATAGGGTATTAATCTTGTTATGGTATAAGTCTTCTAAGAAACCTAAACGTTTCGTATCGATATCTAAAACGGTCACATTCGCTTCCATACCGACAGCCATACGGCACGCATTTTGTCCTACAATACCAGCCCCGATGATGGTGACTTTCGCTCTTGGTGTTCCTGGTAAACCCGATAGTAAAATCCCTGTGCCACCAAAGAAGGCTTCTGAATATTTCGCCGCTTCAATAACAGCTAATCTACCGGCAACCATGCTCATTGGTTCCAAACATGGAAGTGACTTTTGGTAATCCATGGTTTCATAAGCGATCGATAATACTTTTTTAGCTTTTAAAGCTTGGTATAAAGGTTCATTTGAAGCTAAGTGTAAATAGGTATATAAAATTAGGTTTTCTTTAAATAAAGGATATTCTGATTCTAGCGGTTCTTTGACCTTTACGATCATATCGCTTCTTTGCCAAACCGCTTTTGGATCTTTAACTAATTCACAGCCAACTGCTTTGTATTGTGCATCTGTAAAACCAGAACCCACGCCAGCACCATTTTCAATCAGTACAGTGTGACCACTTCGCACATAGTCTGATGCTGCATTAGGCGTTAAACCAACTCTAAATTCATATTTTTTAATTTCTTTGACACATCCGATAATCATAGGCTCACCTCTAAAACTATTTTAACATAAAGAAACTCGACTTTAAGCATAAAATCATTGAAAAATGTAAGCCTTATGCTAAACTAATAAAGGAGGT
>CAZXLG010000013.1:5145-24799 GCA_964641335.1 uncultured Paracholeplasma sp. | reverse complement strand
GTAGAAAAACTACATGCGACCGCAGACGCCCGTAATATGGCATCATATAAGTTAATGGAAAAATTAGGCATGACTCATGTATCTACAGCCTTTAAGACCAGATTCAACAAAGAAACAAAATTATATGATTTAGACCAAGTCTATTATGAAATGGAACTGTTCTAACAAATCATGTTGAAAACTCGCTATTTTGCGAGTTTTTTTGATTATACACAGTCAATATATATAGATAAGAAAGTTATGTCGTTTTAAGAGTTGAAAAAATTCTAAATTAGTGTTTTTAATAATGCACTATTTTTACGACGTATTACTGTATAATGAGAATGTACACTTCGTTCCATGACACGACATAAAACATGTTTTATCTACATAAAGAATACGATAAAAATCTATTTTTAAAAGGGGAGAATAAAATGGATCACAAGAATATGGTACAAAAAACAATCGATGTTTTAACATTTTTATCAAAAAATGCTCAGGGGATGACCATGTCAGAAATTTCTGAAGGATTGTCAATTCCCAAAACAACGACATTTGATATTTTAAAGACATTAAAAGAAAATGACTTTGTGCATTTAATTAACCCGAAGAAAAAAACATATGGCATTGGCGCACAGTCATATGCCGTAGGTATGACTTATTTAAAGACATCTAACTTATTCATGATTGCTCAACCATTTTTAGTAGAATTAGCAGATAAATATCAAAAAACCACATTTATTGCGAAACGACACGGTGAGGAATTTACATTTGTTTATAAATATGAATCCCCATTATCGAAGGTAGTTACAGCAAATACAGGGGATAAAAAACAACTGCATTCCACATCGATTGGGAAATGCTTTTTAGCTTTTGATCCTGGTGCTTTTGATCTGATTGAAACAATCACACTTACACGATATACAAAGCATACATTCACAGACCGTGATAAACTTAGAGAAAATATCGAGGAGATAAGAGAACTCGGATATTCATTTGAATCTAGAGAGTCTCAAGAGCATATGGCGTGTATTGCAGCGCCTATTTATAATTATGCCAACTCGATGGTCGCAACCATCAGCATGAGTGGGTTGTACGAAGAAAAAGAAGACTTACACCAACAAGGACTTGAGCTAAAGAAATTAGCACAAGTCATATCCACCCAACTTGGGTACGTAGAATATTATAAGTAATCAAAAACTGTTATTTAAAGGCGGCTATGCTGTTTTTAAATAACAGTTTTTTTGAGGTTGTTATTGATAAGACTAGGCAGGAATGAAAGATTACCAAAACTGTTTTGTTGTAAGGATGAGTGTTTCCATTTCGGTATTTATATTCGCTAATACGAAATCGTATAAGAAATTTTTCGTAAATTTGAAATCGATTATGAAAAATAAAATAAATACAAAATTGCATTGACAGCCCTTATTATCGATTGTATAATTAACTTGAAATCGATAAAAGCGTTTTTATTTTGGCAAAAATTATAAAAATACCAGTTTACATCAAAAAAACATTAATCTATACAAGTATCAAATAATCTTTCGCAATTAAGAAAAAAACCATAAATATGTTCGCAAATACGAAATGAGGTATAAAAATGACTCTAAAACAATATCGTTTTGCTGATGCTATGATCTTTATCATTTTGGCTTTTGCTTCGTCATTCATCAGTGAGTATGTCTATCATCTTATGCCATTAAAATTCTATTACTTTAATCTATCCATGCTGGTTTCATTGATCTTAATAGTGCGATGGGGATTTGTAGGCGCGATTGCATTTGCAGTCAGTGGCATTCCTGTATTGCTTTATCGTGGTGGTAGTGCAGATATGATATTTCAAGTTTCATTTTACATTTTAGCTAATTTGGGCATTGGTCTATCGATCTTGACATTTAAATGGATGAATAAGAATAAAATCGGGCATACCTTCATACATACACTAATTTATTTGCTAATTGCTTTCACAGGCTTGATTATCTTAAAAGGGCTATTCTTTATTTTCATTGGTGTAGACCCAATTCAAATGTCAATCCAGTTCTTTTGGGGAGAAGCATTTAATATGATTATCACGGTTGTCCTATTCTTAATCATTGGTAAGTTGAGCGATGGGCTTATCGGTGATATGACGGATTACATTTTGACGTTACAAAGGGAGAAAGAACAAATATGAGTGAGAAATTTAAAAAGATTTATCTTTGGATAAAATCAGATTGGCAATTATATTTGCTTGTCCTTCCAATGTTAATATGGTTTGTATTATGGATATACAAACCCATGGGTGGATTACTGATTGCGTTTAAAAACTATGAGCCAAGCTTAGGTATCATGGGAAGCGACTTCGTAGGACTTTATAACTTTAAACAACTACTTGTTAGTAGTCTGTATGCGACTGAATTTTGGTCAGCATTTAGAAATACGTTAGTCATCAGTATTTATGGTCTCGTGTTTGGTTTTCCTGTACCAATCATATTAGCGATTTTATTCAGTGAAATCACACATGAGTCCTATCGTAGAGTTGTCCAAACCATTCTTTACTTGCCACACTTTTTATCAGAGGTAACCATCACCGGACTTGTCTTAACCTTATTATATTATGGGGCAGATCATACAGGTGTGGTTGCAGGCTTCTTGTATCAAATGAATTGGGTTGATGTTGGGGTTAGAATTACCGAGACTGCAAAATATTTCCGTCCAATGTATATCATCACAGGTTTATGGAAAGAAGCTGGCTATAGTTCAATCGTCTATTTTGCAGCCATCATGGGTATTTCACCAGCACTGTATGAAGCCCTTAAAGTCGATGGGGGTAACAAACTACAAGAAATTAGATTTGTTACATTCCCAGGGATTGCACCGACTTTAATCATCATGTTGGTCTTACGAATCGGTGGTATGCTTTCGGTTGGTTATGAGCGAATCATATTGCTATATAACGCGACAACCTATTCATCCGCAGATGTAATCTCAACGTTTGTTTACCGAATCGGTCTTGAAGGAAGTTATAAATCATTGGCTGGCGCAGCAGATATGTTTAATGCAGTCATTGGATTTGTTTTAGTCATTGGCGCTAACTTCATCAGTCGTCGAGTGTCGGAAACATCACTATGGTAGGTACATCATGGAAAGAATGAATCGAAGCGAAATTATATTTAAAACAATTGCATACCTATTGATTGCCGCATTTGCTGTAATCGCACTGTATCCACTTATTTATGCATTTAGTGCATCGATCAGTGGTCGTGCAGCTTATGAAACTGGACAAGTTGTCCTGTTACCTAAGGATTTAGATTTTCAAGTATACCAAATCCTTTATAACCGAAACGGCTTTTGGATTTCATATACAAACACACTATTTTATACCGTATTTGGTACCATGTGGAGCATGTTTATTTCTACAACAGGGGCGTATGCTTTAGCTAAAAAACGGTTAAAGTTCAGAAGACAATTCAACTTTATCGTTGTATTTACATTATGGTTTAGTGCAGGTATGATTCCATCCTATTTAAACTATGTCAACATGAATGTAGATAATCGATGGGGTATCATTGTTGCTTTTGGTGTACAAGCATTCAACATCATATTATTAAGAAATTATTTTGAATCAGTACCAAAAGAAATCGAAGAAGCAGCGCGTGTTGATGGTGCAAATGAATTTCAAACATTCGGTTTTATTTACTTACCAATGAGTTCAGCAGCATTAGCGACAGTCACGTTGTTCTACGCGACCGGGCGTTGGAATGGTTACTTTTGGTCCATGGTTTTATTAAAAGGGGCACATGAAAAGCCACTACAAGTATTTTTAAGAACAGAAATTATGACTTATCGAACACTAATCGAAAATATGACAACAGACACCATCACATTTTCACCAGATTCATATGCATATGCGATATTGGTGTGTTCGATCATTCCAATATTGATCATTTATCCATACATTCAAAAATACTTTGCAAAAGGTGTGAATGTTGGCGGCGTAAAAGGCTAGGTATTAATGCTTCGGCAATAAGATATAAAAAGGGAGGATTAAAATGAAAAAGATTTTCAGTATCATGGTTTTATTAGTCTTATCGTTGACTGTAGTGGCATGTACAGGCGATAAAAATGACCCGGATCCAGATCCAGTGGATGAAATTATCGCACTGACAACCTCAGTTGCAGGTGAAAATGACAAACGTCTATTCACGTATTTACAAGCAGAACCACTTGAAATGCCAGATGGCAAAATCATCAACAGTGGTGATTTAAAGCCAATGTGGCAGTATGTTGAAGAACAACTTGACTTAGACTTGACAGACATAGCTACACCTGGTCAAAAGCCTAAAGATATGTTCGATTTAGCTGCAGCTACACAATTCAAGGATGCAAACATTTATGGTGGACCAAACCTTGGTCAAAATATTATGAGTGCTGGTGTGGATGGTTATTTCGTTGATTTATCAGCACATTTTGATAAAATGCCAAATCTAAATGCATACTTGAACGCAAACCCATTGGTGAAAAGTTCAATTACGGCTTCTGATGGTAAAATCTATCATTTACCATACATCGCTGAAATCAATAACTATGCACGTATGTTTGAAGGCAGATATAGCTGGGTGACCGCATTACTCGATGGTAAAGTTAATGGGGCTACATTTGAATTAGAAACTGAAACTGCAACACTAGATGTGAGTTATGAAGCGTATTGGAAAGCTTCTTCAAGCGATTTACCTTATGGTGGATTGAGAAAAGCAACCAACGTTATCGATTTACAAAATGCAGCTGCAGTCGCTGGGAAATTATCACAAGCACAAGCACTTCAAGTATTAAAAGATTATATTGATGCAACTTACCCAACCTTAACTAATCGTTCTGATCTATTCTTAGGTGAAACAGCACAATATGATATCGATGAATTAGTCGCTTTATTTAGAGTCATCAAATTGTCTCCAAATTCATTGTCAAAAGAAGCAACTGGTTCAGCAAGAACTGGTGCAGTCATTTGGCCATACTTTGCAAGACAATCCAATTATCGTGAAGAAGTCTTAAGATTAATCACTTACTTTGGTGGTCAACGTGTCCATGGATCTGACGCTTATGGCGCAAGATTCTATCTTGATGAAGCTGGTGTTTTACAATACTCATACTTTGAAGATGAATTCTTAGATCAACTTAATCGTATTAAAGCGATGTTCTCAGAAGGTCTAGTCGATGAAAAATTAGGCGGTGCAGCAAATACAACCAATTTACGTTCTGGTTATATTTTCAAAGATACCGTTGAAACCCAACTTGAATTTGGATTCATGACCTATGATTTCACTTCATCAACTACAGCATCAACCGGTGGACAAGACGATGTTAAAGCAATGTTACCTCCACTAACAACAACCCCTGCTTCGAATGGTCAATTTATTCACTATGTTGAAAATTCACGCGTTGTAAAAGGCGATGGATGGGGCATTAGTAAAGCTTCTTCAGAAAAACAAGTCACAGCAGCCATCAAACTATTAGACTATCTATTCTCAGAAGAAGGTTCGAAAGTTCAAAACTACGGTACACCTGATTTATGGGAAGCTGGTCAAGTTTATGTCAATCCATTTGACAACACTGAAGGACCTAAATTCTCAAGTTGGACTGCAAGCAAAGCAGCTGCTGTTACCAACGGTGACATTTCCTCATTCTTAAGAGATCACATTGGTGCACAAATCCCAATCGGTTACCAAAAGGTAATTGGCTTTGAATTACAATCAACTTCGGCAAATGGTTTATGGAGCTGGGAATTATATTTCAATGCGAATAATGGTGCTGGTGTCAAAATGAATTCGTATAGTGACACTAACACATATTATCAACTTGTACCACCAGTATTCTCATTAACAAGTAATGAAAATAGTTTAATTACGACCACAACTACCATGTCTGCAGATACAAGCTTAATCGATAATATGTTTGCCTTCTTAGCCAGCAAAACTGGTGAAGGTATTCCAACAACCACAGATGAAGTTAAAGCTTTATTTGAAGATGCGAATGTTAGAGTCTTTATCGAATTATATCGTTTTGCATACGCAAGAATGAACAGAGACTAGTTTTTAAAAATAAGAGTAGTGAGAGCCACTCAACAGGCTCTCTCTACCCCTAATAAAAAATCAGTATTTATTAGGGGTTGAAAAGGAGATAACGTGAACAAAAATAAAACCATCCTATTAGCAACATTCATCGTTTTTATGCTCAGCCTGTACGCAGGCTTCATCTACACGCTATCGATGCTTACTGAAGTGACACAATTGAATTTCTTTACTGATTTTTTAGACCCGAGTGTGACAACCTATGTGGATGAATCACAATCAGTCAATCGTGCATTATTTGAAATGAGTATCATCATCATTGTTATTTCAGCAGTGATGTATGGCTTTGGTATTGGTAAAAAAATCTTATCATGGCGAAAACTGATCTATGGTTTGTTAGTTGGCATCATCTCCTTGGTTGTCAACCTAATATCTTATATCAAAATGGTAGAACTCAATGCACTCTATGATGTTACTAATATCACCTGGCCAGATGGCATACCGAATGTTTTTGGCTATGAAGAACCAAACAACTTATTTGTTGGATCAGGTCCAATGATTTACATGATTTTAATGGGCATATCGATGATTTTTATTGTCACGATGGTATCTGTCCTTTATATCCATCAGAAGGGAAAAAACCATGAAAAGACCAGCTAAATTGCTTTATCAAACAAATCGATTAGCCTATCTCATGATAATGTTGCACATTGTTTCAATTACCATATATTTGATTGTGGTTTTACTGAATATGACCATCTCATGGCGTATCTCTTATGTATCTTTAAGTAATATCATTCTGATGTTATTTGCGTTCTTAGTTGCAGTTAAAATCAATGTATATGATGCTAAGTTTCAATATGTGCCATTCGTGCTTGCCATTTATCAAATTTATCAAGCGATGAATGTGCCTTCTGGCGTCACTGGTAGTCAGTTTCAGTTTGCGATCATAGCCTCTTTATCCGCGGCAGGATTTGCAATTTTATCGAGTATCATATCCATTTATCGTAATAATATTCGTACTAAAATCATCCAAGAGTCTAAAATATCCAAAAATCATTTCGCAAAATAGGAGAACATCATGGCACATATCGAATTTCAAAATGTCAATAAAATTTACGCCAACGGTGTCCAAGCTGTGTTTGACTTTAACCTTGAAATTAAAGATCAAGAGTTTATCGTGTTAGTCGGACCGTCTGGTTGTGGGAAATCCACCATGTTAAGAATGATTGCTGGATTAGAATCCATTACATCAGGAGAAATGCGAATTGATGGTCAAAGAGTCAATGAAAAACCACCAGTTGAACGAGACATCGCAATGATTTTCCAGGATTATGCACTCTATGGTAACATGACGGTTTATGAAAACATGGCTTTCAGCATGACCGTTAGAAAGAAAAAAACCGATGATATATTTGATCGTGTTTATAGTGTTTCTGAAATTGTAAAATTAAAAGACCAATTGAATCGATTCCCGAAGAATTTATCGGGTGGTCAAAGACAGCGTGTCGCCCTTGGACGTTCGATTGTTAGGGATGCAAAAGTATTCTTAATGGATGAACCATTATCTAATTTGGACGCAAAATTACGTCTACAAACTAGACGTGAAATCATCATGCTTCACAATCAATTGAAATCCACCATTGTTTATGTGACACACGATCAAATCGAAGCCATGACGATGGCAACCCGAATGATTGTCATGTATAACGGTAGAATCCAACAAGTCGGAACGCCTTATGAGATTTATCATCACCCATCTAATATGTTTGTCGCAGGATTTATTGGAAATCCGCCAATGAACTTCATTAAAGGTGTGATTGAAGATGGCTACTTTGTATCTAATGACATGAAACTCGAATTATCATTAGAGGATAAGAAACGATTAATCAATCATAAAGCAGTCCTCATCGGTATCAGACCTGAACATTTTTATATTGATGCACTTCGTAAAAAAATGTATCCAAATAGTATGATTTCAGTCAACATCGAAATGACCGAACTGTTAGGGCCAACAACGACATTACGATTCAATATGGGCGAACAACAAATCACAGCTAATATTGATTCGGATCATTTAAGTTATATGAAAAATGAAGTTACACAATTTGCGGTTGATATGAGTAAGGTACACTTTTTCGATATTAACACCGAAATGACAATCAATAAGGTGGTAACAAATGACTAAACAACTAGAAAATCTTAAAAAAAAGTTGAAGAACCTATTGGATGATATTAAACATCACCCAATGAGATTAGCAACCATCTTAACTGGGTTAGTCGCACTAGTTCAATTGGCTATGTCACAAGTCCATATTGCTGCCCTTGTGACAGTAAAATTAACCGTATCTACGCCATCAGCCTCCAACTACACAGATGGTATGCCTTCGATTGGTATTGGCATGTTTATGTTTCTATTTATCTTATTTGGTCTTGCATCTATATTTAACATTTCAAGAGCCAAATCTAAAGGGAAACTTTGGGTCGGTTTAGGTTCAATTTTCGTAACTATCATATTTGGTATCATTTTTATGTTAAAAATGATTAACCCTGACAATTATGTGGACTATCAAAATGTCTCAAGTAGCGTCAACTGGTTGGTCAGTGGGTTTGTGTTTTATGGCATAGTAGCGATATTGGTCATTTATGATATTTTTAGAAATAAGGAATAATAAGCGATGATTAAAAACCGGATGAGCGATCAAACTAAATCGATGTTAGTCAGAATGTGGTTTGCAGGCATTGTTTGTTTTTTCATAGCCTGGACACCCATTGGGGGCGGACAAGCCGAATCTGAAGTGTTTTTATTACAAATGATTATTATGCTATCATTTGGACTCTTCATCACAAACATGATCATTGTCAACCCTGTCATTAGAGGTATGTTTAAAACGAAATTGGATTTTAAACTGTATTTTGAACAACATTTGCTTTATAGAAGTTTTAGACATATTGGCCATCTTATCACGATGGTTTTCATTACAACACTGATATGGTTAACCTATATGCTCATTAATTTGGGATTACTAGCACTTGGATTTTCAAACACAACTGACCGTCCTCTCATCATGTTAGAGCCAATTACCTTTGGTTTGATGTATGGACTTTATTATTTTTGTATAGAATCAATGATTCATAAATTGAAAGTACATCTACTACCTAAGGAGCAAACAAAGCTGTGAAAAAATATATTTTAATTCCGAATCTTGAACAATTGATTGAATCAACCAAACATGAAAAAAAGTTTCTTCTAGAAGAATTGAAACGCATGGCAAATCAGTACCAACAAACACCCTTATCAAAAACCCCGCCCATCGCATCTACAACTTACATGGGGATGGCGATATTCAACCTTAGTTTATTATATTTAGTCACCAACGATGATACCTATGCTTTAGAAGCAAAACGATGGATGAATACCGTAGTGTCCTATGATGAATGGGGATACTCTTACTTAGTTAACGTTGATTTAAGTGCTTCATGGATTTTGTTTGGACTATCTTTGGGCTATCACTATTTATATGACTTACTGACAGAAGCTGAAAAAGATACGATATATAAAAAGCTAGTTAAACAAGCGGACATTATGTATGAATATAGACAAAAAACTTATGGTCATGGTTGGTCGACACAGTATTATCAAAATCATAATTGGATCAATATGACAGGATTAGCTACCGTTGGATATGTACTTAAAGATCAATATAAAAATGCGAATGAATGGGTAAAAACATCAAAGGAAAATTTTACCAACGTTTATCCTAACTTGGCTGATGATGGGTCAGACTACGAAGGTGTACCTTATTGGCACTATGGTGTCTTATGGTTATTTGTGTATGCCGATTTACTCAAAACAGAAGAAGGACATGACTATTTTGAATCCACAAATTTCTTAAAACATTCATTTGACTATAAAATGGCTCAAACATTGCCAGATTTAAAACAAATCATCAATTTTGGTGATGCTCATGATTATCGCAGTGGACACAGTGTGGCAATGTATTTCAAGATAGCCAGTGAGTATGAGAATGGGTATGCTCAATGGATTGGCAAATATGTCTTCGAACACTTTTATCAAGAAGAACAAACTGAATCACATGTTAAACCTGGGATAACTTGCGAGATTGGTCTTTCAATGTTGTGGTACAACCATCAGGTTTTAGAAAAACCACTTAATGACTACCCAAACTATCAGTATTTTGAAGATTTAGGATTGTTATCCTACAAAGTTGGTTCACAAGATGCTTCGAAGATGTTTTCGATTAAATGTGAAAAACCAGGAGGAAGAAAACAATTTAATAAAACATTTGAATACCTAGAACAAGGGATTAATTTATTTGGATTGTCACATCATCATCCGGATAATACACACTTTATACTAACTAAAGATGGTGAGTATTATGTCATCGATGACGGCTATAACCGTTTGGTTGGTATGAAACATCATAACGTCATCACCGCTGGAAAGTATGGGTGTGATGTTGAATTCGTCTCTGACCCATATACCTCATCTATTCGTCATCAGATGGAAAATCACGTATTCGATAAAAATCTTTATGGCGGCGAGGTTAAACTGTCTAAATGTATCGATGATACGGTCTTTTATATGGCTGAAACATCCGGGATTTTTGCAAAAGAAGCAGAAATAATCAAAGATGAGCGCTTGGTTATCACGCCAGGTTTAGAATATGTAATTATCCATGATATCGTTGACTCCAACAAAACACATGCATATCAATGGCATTTTCATACCATCGTTAATCCTAAAATAGAACAAGAAAAAATGACTGTTGAACTGAGCGATACGCTTTGTGTCGAAACCATTTTACCTAAAAAATTCAATCGTTTACAGGAAATTCAAACGATTAAATCCTTATATACACCACAAGAACCAAATGATTTTAGACTCATTGATATGGTAGATTCGATCATCGAGTCTGAAATAAAACATTCAGAAACATTTTTAAATGTATTATCCTTCGATAAAGTCACTGTTACTAAACGAGATGGATTCATTGAAATTAACCTGAAAGATCGTAAAGATGTATTTGTGTATCAACAAAATCCAACGTATAAGACAAATGCGACATTCGCATTTATCAAAGACCTAAATAGCCCAAATGAAAAGATTTATTTATATCAAGGCAACCAGCTATCCATCGAAGGAGTTGTCAAATCGTCTTATGAAATACTTTAATCGAAAAAAACTGCTTCAATCAGAATCATACACTTCAATTTATCAACCGATGCTTGATAAGATGTCCTTAGAAGTCAATCATTTCTTTGATCATTTCTCTGATGACCCTAAAAAACAAAGTTATTGGGGGCACCATTATTTTTGTAAGGATGATGGTGGTTTGTTGATATTTGATTTAGAAAAACCATATGAACATGAATGTTCGATTTGTCATAAAGTATTTAAATCAGAACTTTATCATGGTGTTTGGGTTTATAATTATCGGAATCAAGTTGCTATGAATGTATGGAAATCTGCCATTTTATTCAAGTTGACTGGTACTCAAAGATACCTCGATTATATTAAAAAAATGATTCAATTTTATGGGAAAAGGTATCTTGAGTTTGAACTTCATAACAAAGAAGGACATGTATTCAATGATTTAGAATCAGCCGAGTGGGGTTGTGGCAGAATCATGCCACAAGGACTAAATGAATCGATTTTCATGATAAGACTATTTAATGGTTTTGAAATTGTGAAAAAGAATTTAACATTATCTGAAATCGATACAATCAAATCCATGGCCAAACACGTGTATCAGATGATTAAGCCACAAATCAACAAAATTCATAATATTTCCTGTTGGTATAATAGTGCAGCTGCAGTCATGGGGATGTTTATTGGCGATCAAAGTATGGTCGATGAAGCATTTCTAGGCGAATATGGTATTGAACAACAGCTTTCTAAAGGTGTTACACTAGACAACTTTTGGTTTGAAGGATCGATTCACTATAATTTTTTCACCTTAGAGGGGATCATCAACAGCATGGTTTATGCTCAAGTTTATGATTATAAACTATCGAGTTTGATGAAAAAAACCGTTAAAAAAATGTTGATTAGTGCGTATCAATACGCATTTGATAATCACGTATTACCAAATCCTAACGATGGTTGGCCAAATATTAACTTAAAAACCTATGGGTACATTTACGATATGGCAACCAAAGTATTTAAAGAATCAAGCACGGTTGGTATGATCAATAAAAATATTTCAAATGGGGCATTACCGAGAATGGAACTACCCCTTTCAAGACCGTATTACTACAAAGAAACCTCACTTGAACGGTTGACATTAATACCTGATATCAATCTCTCAAAGTTTAAAGAAATTCATGCGAAAGCACATAATTTTACAAACTCTCAATTTGCAATCCTACGTAAAAATGAGATGAATCTATTTTTAAAGTATGGTCATAACGGACCAAGTCATGCCCACCCAGATAAGATGTCAATAGAGGTTTTGGTAGGCAACCAATTGCTAACTAGAGATTTATCTAATGCTGGTTATGGGTCTAATTTGTGTAACGAATGGCACCGTATGAGTACATCCCATTCAACCGTCGTTATTAATGGTGAAAATCAAGTATCGATGCGTCAAGGACAAACCATCCGATTTAGAAAAGATTATATTAAAGCAAAAACAACCGATGTATACCGCGATATGAGCATCGATATGGATCACTTAATGACCTCAATGAATATCGATGAAGTCATCAAATATTTGATGACCTATCTATCCTATACTAAATCAGAAGCAAAAGCAGTGATCAACGACAAAGTTGACTTATCTGAGTCTATCCAAAAAGCCGTTTCAAAACGCCCAATTGTTGATTATACACGTTCAATCAGATTGTTAGAAAAAGGCTTTATAGACGTGTTTTCTGTAGAATCAGATAAAGAGGTTAATATCGATTACTTTTTCCATAGTGAATTTGAATTGATGACCACGCTAAAAAGTAAAAAAGAAGCGATTGGATTTAAACGTTTTGGGTATGAACACATTAAAGACGTACTAGCGTTAATCCCTGATCATTCTAAGGTTGAACTTTACTGGCGAAAAGGTGAACAAGTATTAAAATCGACCATTGAATTAGAAGATGGCTCTACTTTATATCATATGAAAACACTAGATAATCCAGTGAATCATTTACGAGATACCATTATGATTCGTAAAAAAGCACAACATGCTACATTTAAAATTCAGTGGCAAATCGTGGAGGAGAAATACGATGAAATTAATTAATTTTTGGTTCAATAAAGATATCAAATCAGTCAAACTAGATCCATTCATAAAGCGTAAAGTGATTGCTCATCACGAAAATATCATGATGGTCGAAGTATCCTTCGAAACTGGTGGTATTGGTCAATTGCATAATCATGTGCATGAACAAGCAACCTACGTGTTATCTGGAAAGTTTGAATTTGAAATTGGTGGATTAAAGCGGATCATAGAAAAAGGTGATTCTGTATATTTAGAGCCCAATGTTATGCACGGCTGTGTATGTTTAGAATCAGGTATTTTACTCGATGTATTTACACCACATCGAGCAGATTTTATTAATAAATAAGGAGAAAAACACATGAAGAGAATTGCATTAATTACGGGCGGTACGGGCGGTATTGGATTTGCTACAGCAAAACAACTTGGAAAAGACGGATATTACATCGTTTTAAATGGCATCATTGAAGAACAAGGTGAACAGTGTGTTCTTGAACTCACATCCATGGAGATTGAATCTGAATTTCAATTGTTTGACTGCACCAATGAAGATGCAGTTAATGCTGCGATTACCGAAATCGGTAGCAGACTTGGAAAAATCGATGTCGTAATCAATGCGGCTGGTGGTTTAGGTGGTAGAAGTCGATTTGATGGCATGACTACTGCATTTTATAAATCAGTCATGGCGCTCAATTTAGACTCCGCTTTTTATGTAACAAGAGCCTCCATTCCATTTTTAAAGAAATCTGAAGATGCTTCAGTCATTAACTTTACATCGAACGCTGCTTATAATGCAGGCGGACCTGGGGCTGGTATCTATGGTACCTCAAAAGCAGGGGTTATGGTATTAACTCGTGCTTTAGCAAAAGACTTGGCAGAATATGGTATTCGCGTGAATGCAGTTAGCCCTGGTACGATTGACACACCGTTTCATCAAGCTACCAAAGATAACAATCCACAACTATTCCAATCATTTGCCAACAGTATTTTAATGAAGCGCTTAGGACAACCATCTGAAGTTGCGACAGTTATTTCATTTTTAGTCAGTAAGAATGCATCGTTCATTACAGGTGAAATCATTCAGATTAATGGTGGACAAGATTTATTATAGTCCCAAATGTAACAAAACCACATTTTAGCAAAGGAAGTGTCATGAATGAATCATCCCATTTTAAACGAAATCTCCAAAAGAGGCGTTGTTGCTGTCATCAGGGCTAAACACGCAATTGAAGCAAATGCGATTGCATCTGCTTGTATTAAAGGCGGTTTAACCGTAATTGAAATTACATTTACAGTGGATAATGCTGACGCAGTCATACAAGAATTAAGCCATACATTCAATTCAAATGAGCTATTAATTGGGGCAGGGACAGTTTTAAATCGACTAACAGCAGAAAAAGCAGTGAAGGCTGGTGCCAAATTCATTGTTTCACCAGGGTTTGATGCCGATACCAATCGGTATTGCCAATCGTTAAACATCCCCTATTTACCAGGCTGTTTGACACCAACTGAAATGATCCAAGCGGTGAATGCCGGTTGTGAAGTTATTAAATTATTTCCGGGTAGTGCATTTGGACCGGATTATGTTAAAGCAATCAAGGGACCATTACCGAATGTAAACATTATGCCTACGGGTGGTGTTTCGCTACAAAATGTCAGTCAATGGATCAAAAATGGAGTTGTTGCTGTTGGCGTTGGTAGTGATTTAACTGCACCAGCTGCAAAAGGTGATTATGAAGGCATCACCGCATTAGCAATCGCTTTTGTGACTGCCGTAAATAATGCAAGAAATGGTAAATGAAGGAGATAATATGTCAAAAATCGTTACTTTAGGTGAAATCATGTTGAGGTTATCACCTGTAAATCAAAATAGGTTCGTTCAAAGTGATTCATTCAATGTGGTTTATGGTGGTGGAGAAGCGAATGTTGCAGTTAGCTTAGCCAATTTTAAACATCAAACATATTTTGTATCAAGATTGCCTGAACATGAAATTGGTCAAGCAGCAATCAATGCATTGACAAAATTTAATGTTAATACAGATTATATAAAACGTGGTGGAGACAGAATTGGTATTTATTACCTTGAAACAGGTGCGTCCATGAGACCCTCAAAAGTCATATATGATAGGGCTTTTAGTTCAATAGCAACCGCAGACCCAGAGTCATTTGATTTTGATCAGATATTCCAAGATGCCGATTGGTTTCACTGGTCAGGGATTACACCGGCATTGAGCGATAGTGCTGCCGCTTTAACTAAAAAAGCACTAATAGCAGCTAAAAAGCATGGTGTGACAGTTTCCGTGGATTTGAATTATCGTAAAAAATTATGGACCCCTGAAAAGGCACAATCAGTCATGAAAGAACTCATGTCCTATGTGGATGTTTGTATCGGAAATGAAGAAGATGCAGCATTGGTCTTAGGGTTTCATCCACAAAACACCGATGTGACTTCTGGTAAATTAGAGATTGAAAGTTACAAGACGATTTTTAAAGAAATGCAAGCCGCATTTGGGTTTCAAATGATTGCGACAACATTAAGAGAATCCATATCTGCAAGTAAGAATGGATGGCGTGCGTTGTTATATGATGGCAGCTCATTTTATACCTCAAAACATTACATGATCGATCCTATCATTGATCGTGTGGGTGGTGGAGATTCATTTTCAGCGGGTCTCATCCATGGTTTACTAAACAAGGATTACCAATATGCCATTGAATTCGCTGTTGCAGCGAGTGCATTAAAACATACCATTTCAGGTGATTTTAATTTAGTCTCCATCAGTGAAGTTGAAGCCTTAATGCAAGGTAATGCATCAGGAAGGGTATTGAGATGACATTTGATATCAGATATAATAATCACCCACAAGATTCCAAAAGTTATGATACAGAAACATTAAGAGAACGTTATTTGATTGACAAAACATTTATTGAAAATGAAATTCATTTAACCTATTCTCATCACGATAGAATCATTGCTGGGGGCGTTTTCCCAGTAACTCAAACGGTCGATTTACCCGTTAACAAAGATTTAGGGACAACATTTTTCCTTGAAAATCGGGAAATGGGTGTCATTAATATCGGCGGTCCTGGTTACATCATGATGGATGACCTCAGACAGCCAATGGATAATAAAGATGGACTTTATATCGGCAGTGGGGTCAAAAAAGTGATTTTTGGATCAATCGATGCGAATAATCCAGCAAAATTTTACATCAATAGTTCACCAGCCCATCATGCATATCCAATCACTCATATACCATTTAAAAAAGCCAATCCAAATCGATTAGGATCGATGGCCAATTTAAATGAAAGAACGATTTATCAATACATTCACCCGGCGGTTTGTCAATCGTGTCAACTCATCATGGGGATGACCATTTTGAGTCCAGGAAGTGTTTGGAACACGATGCCATGTCATACACATGACCGTAGAATGGAAGTATATTTATATTTTGATATGGATTTAGAAACCAGGGTATTCCATTTTATGGGAGAACCTAAAGAAACAAGACATTTAGTCATTAAGAATGAACAAGCAGTTATTTCACCGAGTTGGTCGATTCACTCGGGTGTTGGAACATCAAATTATACATTTATATGGGGTATGTGCGGCGAAAATAAAACATTTAGCGACATGGACTTTGTATCGATGGATAGTTTAAGATAGAAAGGATATCTTATGTCAATATTACAAAAATTCAGTTTAGAAGGTAAAGTTGCGATTGTGACAGGTTCTTCAAGAGGTTTGGGTCAAGGGATGGCTTTGGGATTAGCTGAGGCTGGCTGCGATATTGTAGGCATCGATTATGTGGGTTCAGATGAAACCAAACTTTTAATCGAAAAATTGGGAAAAAGGTATCTTGGACTACAAGCCAATTTGATATCGATTGATCAAAAAGGCTTGAAAGAACTCATCGATCAAGTGGTTAATCATTTTGGTAAAGTAGATATATTGGTGAATAATGCAGGTATCATTCGCAGAGAAGATGCGCTTGTATTCAGTGAAAAAGATTGGGACGATGTGATGAATATCAACGCTAAAACTGTCTTTTTCTTCAGTCAAGCAGTAGCTAACCAGTTTGTCAAACAAGGACATGGTGGAAAAATCATCAATATTGCTTCGATGTTGTCCTATCAAGGTGGTGTTCGTGTACCCTCCTATACAGCATCAAAATCTGCTGTCAAAGGCATCACGATGCTGATGGCAAATGAATGGGCAAAATACGACATTAATTGTAATGCAATTGCACCAGGTTACATGGCCACAGAAAACACAAAGCAACTACGAGATGATGAAAAAAGAGCTGGGGAAATTCTTGAAAGAATTCCTGCAGGTCGTTGGGGTACCCCTGAGGATCTATCTGGCACAATCGTTTTTCTTGCCAGTGATAACGCCAAATATATCAATGGTTTTACGATTGCCATTGACGGTGGTTGGTTAGCTCGCTAATTTTTTTGATAAAATGATATATATACTCATTCAAAGAACTCGCGAATTGCGAGTTCTTTTCTTAAGTAAAGTAGATTTAGTTTTTAGTCATATATCCTTTGGATATGACCTATTTGATGGTAGAATAGAATAATAAAGGAGGGATTAACCATGGCACTTAAAAAGAATCTTTTATTAGAAGCACTGGACCGATTACGTGATCAAATGAGAAATGAAACTATAAAACCAAATGGTGAATCCCCAGTCATTTGTTCTGATGATATCCTAAAAGAAATCGCCTTAAAAAAACCACTCAAAGTGAGTGATTTTTTAGGCATTGCTGGTGTTAATGATGAGTTTATGGAAAAATACGCGTCGCGTTTCCTAAATGTCATCAAAATCTATCAAACGATGGTTTCTGAAGAAAAAGAAGTATCTAAAGAAGCTTATAAAGTCTTAGATCACTATAAAGACCGTTTAACCAATATCTCTAGAACCAATCCAAACTTATACATCGGTCGAATTGAAAAGAATCATTCATTTGATTTAACCCATCTGATGAATGATGAATTATCCTTATTCTTATTGTCACCCAAAAAGACGACGTTTCATATCAAAGTTGAATCTGAAACCCTCTTTACGCATTTAACCACACTGTACCGTGAAGTCAATAAAACGTATCAAGAAACAGGAAGTTATGATTTATATATCGCTACACCCTATCTTGAAGGGATTTACAAAAAAGACCTTTTCGCAATCCGTGCACCCCTTTTATTCATTCCAGTAAAACTTTTACGTGAGAAGAAAACATTTAAATTGATCAAAGACTTGGATAAAGATATCCTACTCAATAAAGACCTCATTCTCGCATCTACCAAACTCGACCAAGTGAATACCACCCTTGATACCCCGCCTATCAAAGAATATTCAGACAAGGTATTTAAAGAAGTGGTGATTCCGTTTTATAAGAAATACGGATTTGAATTTAAAACGCTTGATTTACAAACCTATGTTCCATTTAAAAACGAATTAAAAGACGCCTTTATGAAGCGTAAAAAAGGTGTATTTGAACTGTCGAATAACTTGATATTAGGCCGTTATCAGCTTTTTTCATCTGACCTTCAAAAAGATATGGCGGAGATTCTCAAACAACATAAATACAATACCTTACTAGAAGGATTAATCGAGGAATCAGGGTTAGATAAACCTGAAAAAGCCTTAAACTACGAAGTATCGAACACCTCGATTAAAGAAGAAAAACTCACCTATATCAATGATTTAAACTATGCTCAAGAAAAAGTCATCGAACTTCTCAATAAAGAAAAGAAACTCGTCATTTGGGGACCTCCAGGTACGGGTAAGTCTCAAACCATCACCAGTTTGATTGCTTCAGCGATTTTAAAAGGTGAAAATGTCTTGGTGGTTTCAGAAAAGAAAGTCGCTTTAGATGTCATTTATAAGCGCTTAAAACAAGCCTCTAAGTATGCGATGTTTATTGATGATATTGAGAATAAGCCTTATTTCTATCAAAAACTGGGTTCTATTCTAGACACTACTGCGCCTAAAAGAACCGTTGATAATGATATCTATAAATTAGAAGCAGACATCAACCAACTCTTAGAAACGATGGATCAAGCGCTTGATTTACTCTATCATGAACGCATACAAGATATTCCAATCTATCAGATGTTTGAACGCTTTATAAAAGATAAAGACATCATCACGAATCTATCGCCTAAACAGATTACTCAGGCTTTTATTAAAGCGTTTGGGGTACTCGATTTCAACATTGTTAAGAGCCTTGAAGCCGCGTTTCAAAAGGATTCACACTTAAAAACGTATTTGATGTATGAACGCATGCTTCAAAGATATCCTTTATTAAACGCATTTGAAAAAGCCATTGCTCGAAGCAGCCAACTGGAATATCAAGCCTTTCATGACGAATTTAGTCAGGTCAATACCCT
>CAZXLG010000013.1:0-5045 GCA_964641335.1 uncultured Paracholeplasma sp. | reverse complement strand
TATACGGGTTATCTAGAAATCTTTAAAGCGAAGAATGCGAAATATTTATACATCATTGAAGAATATCAACAAAAACAAGCCCTACTCAATGAACGTATCGTTGATAAACGCGTGTTATCGATGGAATCATTTGAGATGGAACTCTATAAACATGCACTAAATCTATCGAACACCAAGCGAGTGATGGAACTTAGACGCGTGATGGAATTAGAACATAAACCCAGTTTGAAGACTTTTATTTCAACCTATCAAGTAGAACTACTCAACCACATTAAAGTCTGGATGATGACCCCTGAGATTGTCTCAGCGCTCATCCCCCTTCAATCAGGGTTATTTGATTTAGTCATCTTTGATGAAGCCTCACAAATGTATGTTGAAAAAGGGATTCCAGCAATCTATCGTGCGAAGAAAGTGGTCATAGCAGGTGACCCTAAACAGCTGAGACCAAGTGCGTTAGGGTTTGGTCGTTTGACAGATGACGATGAACTATACGAACAAGAAGTCTTTAAAGATATACGATTGGATGCGAAAAGCTTATTAGACTTAGCGCGCTATAAATATCAAGAAACCATATTAAACTACCATTACCGATCTCAATATGAAGAACTCATCGCGTTTTCAAACCATGCGTTTTATGATGGAAAACTCTTGGTATCTCCAAATCCATCCAAAACAACAATTCCTCCGATTGAATATGTTTATGTTAAAGACGGGGTATTTGAAAAACGTCGTAATGAGGCTGAAGCGAAGTCAGTCATTACTTTATTGAAGAAGATACTCAAAGACCGTAAAAACAACGAAACCATCGGCGTGATTACCTTTAACAGTGCTCAAAGAGATGAAATATTGGATTTGATTGACCAAGAACTATTTAAACCGGGTGTATATCAATCCTATTTTGAAAAAGAGCTCTTCAGAAAAGAAGACAATGAAGATCAAAGCTTATTTGTCAAAAACATTGAAAATGTCCAAGGCGATGAACGCGATATCATTATTTTCTCGATGGGATATGCTAAAAATAACTTAGGTATCGTAGAAAGACGTTTTGGTTGGTTGAACCACGACGGCGGTCAAAATAGATTGAATGTCGCGATTACACGCGCTAAAAAGAAGATCTATTTTGTCTCTTCACTCATGCCGGAAGAATTTAAAGTCGAAGATTTGGCTGGACTAGGACCAAGATATTTGAAATCATTCATGCGTTATTGTTACGCGATTTCGAAAAAGGATGAAAGTATGGCCAAAACCATCTTGAGTGAGTTACATGTACTTGAACAAAAAGACATCATTCTATCCAAATTCGAACAAGACATTAAAGATAAACTCGAAAAACAAGGTTATTTAATTGAACCTAAAGTGGGTATTGGAAACTTCAAAGTTGATTTAGCCATTAAGGATTCCTTATCAAATGGGTATCTTTTAGGATTGCTCACATCCATGGACCCTAAAGATTACAATTCACGACGGGATTTACTCCATCAAGAACGATTCTTAAAATCGCGTGGTTGGGATACTTTCCGAATCTTTGAATCGAATTGGTATAATAACCCAAATGCGGTCATTAAAGACATTAAAGATTTCATCAAAACGAAAAATAGTTAAGGAGAGTAACATGGAACTAACAAAAGCCTATATAGAAAAACAAGCCCTCATCGATAGCTTGCAAACTGTCGTATTATCAACCATCGATGATGAATCAAAACCCTATACATCCTATGCACCATTTATGTCACTAGACAATGACATCTACATTATGGTCTCAAAAATGGCGAAGCACACCCAATATTTACAAAAAAGACCATTTGCTGGGTTACTCTTTATTGAAGATGAATCCAAAACGAGACAAATCTTTTTCCGTAAACGACTCTATTTAGATACTGTGGTCACATTAGATATCCTTGAACCTAGAGTAATCGAAGCGATGAAAGCACGATTTGGTGATGTGGTTACAACCTTTATGACCATGGATTTCATCATTGTGAAATGTGCAGTTCAAAAAGGACAATTGATCTTAGGTGCAGGGGCTGCCTATACGTTTGAAAATAACACCCTTGAACACATCACAGGTACAGGACACCGCTCAAACTAGTAACTTTGGTGGAACTTCATTAAAAACTTGTTGTTCTGTTATTACAAAAAAAAATCAAAATGAGGCTTGATTTTTATAGAATTATCTCTTATACTGTTAACAGTTTAGGTCCTTTAACGTTTGCCTGTGAGCAAATGAAGGTATAAGCATCAATCCCATACCACTAACTTTAAAGGACACCAACAGGTGTCTTTTTTGTTAAAATGACCTAACGGAAAGGGAATAGGTATGTCAAAGATTAAAGAGTTAATTGTCGGGTATTTACCAGACGAACGCCCTACATTGGGCAAATTGGTGTTGTTTAGTTTACAACACATCATGGTTATGTTTCCTGCAACTGTTTTGGTTGCTTTGCTCACGGGGTTCCACATTTCAACCACCATTTTCGCCAGTGGTTTCGCTACCCTCTGTTTCATTTTAGTTACTAAAGGGAAAATCCCACTATATTACGGGTCAAGTTTCTCATACATCGCTGCGATTGTCGGAATCACTGGGGCGGAATTCGGTGTTCCAGCCTCGAATACACTCATCGGTCAAGCTCAATTCGGGATTATCATGTCCGGTTTGGTCTCGATTGTGGTCGGGATTCTGATTGACAAATTTGGTAAAGACAAGATTGAAAAAGTCTTACCGCCCGTCGTTACTGGCCCCATCGCAATGATCATTGGATTATCCTTGGCAGGGTCTGCGATGCAACAAGCTTCAGGGTTCTCTAATGCCAATCCTGCAGGGTTAGGCGGTTATTGGGCAGTAGCGCTAGTTACATTAATCTCTATCTTATTATCTACAGTCATCTTTAAAAAAGGTGTGTTATCCCAATTACCTATTTTATTTGGTATCGTCATTGGGTATGTATTCGCCCTCATCCTTGATTTTGGATTTGGGTATGATTTAGTCAACTTTCAAGACTTATTCAGTGGGGCTGTGGTCTCATTACCGCATTTCACATTGCCAATACCGTCTTGGACAGCCGTTATCGCGATTATGCCGATTGCTCTTGCAACCATCCCAGAATCCACAGCGCATCTCTATCAACTCGATTTATATGTTAATAAGTTAGCTGACCAAAAAGGCAAACCACATTACGACATTGAAAAACGTCTTGGACAAAATCTTATTGGGGATGGTGTAGGTGACATGGTTTCTGCCCTCATTGGGGGACCTGCTGGAACAAACTATGGTGAAAACATTTCTACCATGGCGATTACGAAAAACTTCTCCGTATTCGTTTTAATAGGTGCAGCCATCATTACGATGGTCTTAGCGTTCATCAGTCCGATTGCGAACCTACTCTATACAATTCCAGCGCCAGTCATTGGCGGGGCATCCATTTATCTATTCGGTGTCATCGGTGCCCAAGGGATTGCGATACTAATTGAAAAGAAAGTCGATATGTTTAGTTCAAAGAATTTAGGCATCATCGCCATCATCCTCATCATTGGACTCGGTGGGCATTATGCATTCCCTAATGGAAACATCCCATTCTTGAATGCAGAACTCCCTGCAATCGCAACCGCAGCTGTGGTGGGTATCTTATTAAATATCATTCTCTCACTCGCTGAAAAGTTCTCAACCAAAACAGAATAATTCATTAAATACAGTTTAAACCCAGTACGAAAAACATTGGGTTTTATACTTTTACGCTAATTAGAATGGGATTATCTTCAATATTGCACAATTGTGCACTTTTGTTTGACAAAACTCTCAATATCGTTTAAACTTGATAAGGCTATTTAATGTTTATTATTCATAATAAAGGAGTACACATGATTACTGTATCGAATCTATCCTTGGTCTTCCCGGATAAAAAACTGTTTGAAGACGTAAATATAAAATTTACACCAGGCAACTGCTATGGTGTCATCGGTGCGAACGGGGCGGGGAAATCCACCTTTTTAAAAGTATTATCGGGTGAAAAAGAATCGACCAAAGGCGAAGTCATTATTGAAAAGAATAAACGTCTGGCGACTTTAAAACAAAACCACAATGCCTATGATGAATTCACCGTTATGGAAACGGTGATTATGGGACACAAAGAACTCTATGACATTACCAAACAAAAAGAAGTTCTATATGCGAAAACAGATTTTACAGAGGCTGAAGGTTTTCTCCTTGCTGATCTTGAAGTTAGATTCGCTGAACTCGATGGTTGGAATGCAGAAGTTGAAGTAGAAAAACTACTCAATGGTTTAAACGTCCCTCAAGAAGACTTTTATAAGAAGATGTCCGATCTTTTACCGAAGAATAAAGTTAAAGTGTTGCTTGCACAAGCCTTATTTGGTAACCCAGATATCCTATTACTTGATGAACCTACCAACCACTTAGACTTTGAAGCCATCCATTGGTTAGAAGAATTCTTGATCAACTATGAAAATACCGTAATTACCGTATCTCATGACAGACATTTCTTAAACAATGTTTGTACACACATGGTCGATATTGATTACTACCAAGCGAAACTCTACCCAGGAAACTATGATTTCTGGATGGAATCCTCACAACTCATTCAAAAGTTGATGGCAGACAGAAATAAGAAGAAAGAAGAACGCATGGAAGAACTCAAAGCCTTCATTGCGAGATTCAGTGCGAACTTATCGAAATCCCGTCAAGCGACTTCTCGTAAAAAATCTTTAGAAAAAATTCAACTTGAAGACATTGTTCCAAGTCTAAGAAAATACCCATTTATTGGATTTGATATCGAAAAACAATTGGGTAAAGATGTCGTCGAAGTAGAAAACCTAAGCTACACCTATGAAGGCATCACTCTATTCAAAAATGTGTCATTCGTGATGACACGCGGCGAAAAAGTCGCGTTACTTGGTGAAAATGATTTAGCGAAAACTGCGTTATTACGTATACTTGCAGGTGAATTAAAACCAGATTCAGGAACCATCAAATGGGGTCAAACTGTACAAAAATCTTATTTTCCAGCCGATAATGAGCCATATTTCCAATC
>CAZXLG010000012.1:0-25509 GCA_964641335.1 uncultured Paracholeplasma sp. | reverse complement strand
GACGTCCTTTTTTATGTTTGAATTTATTAATTCACACACATGTGGTAAAATGGAAAAGAATTGAGGTTTACTTATGCAAACAAGACACGACATTAGAATTGAAGCGATGACCTTTTTATACCAAATGGACTTACGTGGTGAAGTGACTGTAGAAGAATTTAAAGATTCTTACGACATTTACCAAGGAGTTGTTGCTCATTTAACAGAAATTGACCAATTGATCAAAGATACGCTCGTCAACTATACGATTGAAAGACTCTCATTCGTTGACCGCGCGATCATTAGACTCGCCGTTTATGAAATGATGTATACCGATACACCCAAACCCATCATCATCAATGAAGCGATTAAACTCACCAAAGCGTATTCGAATTTAGAAGACGAAAAACAATCCGCATTTACCAACCGATTACTCGACAATATCTCTAAACGATTAGGGTGATAGTATGCAAGACGTTAGATACCTAACGGTTTCCGCGTTAACCAAATACATCAAACAAATCCTTGAAAATGATAAGCACTTAGGCCAAATCTATATCAAGGGTGAAATTTCAAACTTGACCAAACATAGCCGTGGTCATTTTTACTTTACACTCAAAGATGAAGGCGCGCAAATCCGTGTGGTGATGTTCGCCAATTACGTGAACAACTTAACCTTTAGTCCAAAAGATGGCGATAAAGTACGGTTATTTGGTTCTATGTCTGTATATGAAGCCGGTGGGTCTTATTCAATCAATGCCTATACCATGGAACAAGATGGGATTGGTAGTCTTTATTTAGCCTATGAAAAGCTCAAAAAAGAACTTGCTGACAAAGGGTATTTTGATCCAAAACGTAAGAAACCACTCCCGCTTTACCCCAAGGCCATTGGGGTGATTACCTCACCTACCGGTGCGGCTATCAGAGATATCATCCATACCATAGAAAGACGTTACCCAAGTACGAGACTATATTTATACCCAGCCTTAGTTCAAGGCGAAGAAGCGAAATATTCGATTGAAAAACAAATCAAACAAGCCAATCAAGATGGCTTAGTCGATGTCCTCATCGTCGGTCGTGGCGGTGGTTCTATTGAAGATTTATGGGCATTCAATGAAATGCCTGTGATTGAAGCTATCTATCGCTCACAAATACCCATCATTTCCGCTGTCGGTCACGAAACAGACTTTACCTTAGCGGATTTCGTCTCCGATTTAAGAGCCCCTACCCCAACCGCGGCAGGTGAACTCGCTACCCCAAACAAAGAAAACCTTTTAGAAACTGTGTTTGGTTATCAAGCTCAATTAGGGGTATATATTAAGACGTATCTCAATCAACAAAAAACAAAACTCGTTCATCTTGATGAAAGACTATTAGTACACTCACCAGAAGCCCTGATTAAACAATTGAAAGACCGCTATCAAACAAGCCATAATCAATTGGAAAAATCGATGAGGAATCTACTAGAGTATAAGAAAAACCAACTCAACTTGTTATCGTTAAGAATTACCAGTTATGACGTTTTAGCTTTACTAAAGTATAAAACGGAGAAGGTATCCTATCTATCGAGTAATTTAGGTCAATCCTATGAAAAAATCGTATCAAAAAAACAGGATAACTTCCAACTATTACTTCAAGCCTTAAAACATCAAAATCCACTTGAATTGATGGAAAAAGGGTACACCTATACCACTAAAAATCAAAAACGCATCGAATCGATCAAAGACATCGATGTCGATGATCTTATTGAAACCACCCTAAAAGATGGAAAACTCACCTCCATCGTCAAAACAAAGGAGACACACTCATGGAAATGACATTTGAACAAGCCATTCAAGCCCTTGAAAAAACCGTTAAAGCGTTGGAAAACAAAGACATCGCTTTAGATGAAGCGGTGAAACTCTATAATGAAGGACTTAAATTGTCCAAGATTTGTTATGAATTACTCAACGAATCTGAAAAACTCGTGGTTAAGACCATCACACCGAGTGGAAGCGAAGACTTTAAATTAGAATAAAGAGGTTTCTATGCATATAGAAGACATTAAAGACCCCAAAGACATTCAATCGTTATCCATTAAAGAGCTTGAAGCACTCTCACAAGAAATCAGGCATTTTTTAGTTGACTCGATCAGTAAAACCGGTGGTCACCTCGCCTCTAATTTAGGTGCGGTCGAACTATCGATAGCCTTACACTATGTCTTTGAGTCACCAAAGGATCAGTTCATATTTGATGTTGGACATCAATCCTATACCCATAAAATTTTAACTGGCCGTGCGAAAGACTTTACATCCTTGAGACAACATCAGGGTCTTTCAGGCTATATCAACTACTTAGAATCGATTCACGATGTCTGGGAATCTGGCCATGCGGGTACTGCCGTATCTGCCCTTCACGGGGTATTAAAAGCAAAACAACTCAAACAAGAAGAAGGGACGGCCATCGCCTTGGTTGGGGATGGATCAATCACCTCGGGGATGAGTTTTGAAGCACTCAATCTCTTGGGTTCAGACCCAACTTTAAAAGGGATTGTTATTCTAAATGACAATAATATGTCGATTTCAAAAAATGTCGGTGCCCTCTCGAAAGTCCTCACGTTATTACGTGGAAACCGTTTCTTGATGAGACTTAGAAATGGGATTGCGAAAGTAACCCCTAACGTATTAATCCGTGTATACCGTCGTTTCAAACGTATGGTGAAAGCCTTCTTCCAATCGGGTAATATCTTTGAAGAACTTGGGTATGTCTACATCGGGCCAATCGACGGGAATGACTTGAAAACCGTGATTAAAACCTTAAAACAAGCGAAGAAAATGAAAAAGAGTGTCGTCATTCACGCTGTGACTGAAAAAGGTAAAGGCTATGAAGTGGCTTCATTAGACGACAATGGAAAATTCCATGGTGTTGGGTCATTTGACAAAACCACTGGGGCTCCAACCAAATCGAGTTCGAATGGGATGAAATCCTATAGTGAAGTCATCAGTGAAGCGATGATTGCTTATCAGTCGATTCAAAAAACCTTCGTGGTGATGCCAGCGATGCTCGTCGGTACGAAGTTTGAAAAATTCTATAAACTATTCCCTGACCGGTTAATCGATGTTGGGATTGCTGAAGAACACGCTGCGACGATGGCCTCATCGTTATCAAGAAACGGGATTTCAGTATTTTTACCACTATACGCTACCTTCAGCCAACGTGCCTATGACCAAATCATGAACGATATTGCGAGAAGCGATACAAAAGTCGTCTTTGGTATTGACCGAGCTGGATTTGTCGGCGATGATGGGTCCACGCATCAAGGGTTATTTGACGTATCGATGTTTTATTCGATGCCGAATGTCGTCATCACCATGCCCTACAATGCACAAGAAGCGTTTGACTTACTCCATTATGGCTTCAGTCAAACCCACCCATTTGTGATCAGATACCCACGTCTAGAAACCGTGTTTGATACAAACCATTTACCAAGCTTTAACCAGATTGAACCCCGTTGGACCACCTTAAGTGAAGGAACTTCCCAAGTATGGATTTCTTATGGTCCAGGCTTAGATTTACTCTTAAAAGCGAAAGATATTTTAAACGTGGATGCAAAAATCATCAATGCACGATTTATAAGACCCATTGATATCGACACATTGAAAGAAGTACTCGACTTAAATGTACCTCTATTTGTCTATGAAGAAGCCTATGGTGGCACCCTTTATCACTATATCCTAGAATTTATGGCCAATCATGATTACCACCAAAAGATTCAATCGATGTATGTTAAAGACATCATTCATCACGGGTCTAGAGAATGGAATCAAAAGGATGCGAAAATAGATTTAGACCATTTAATTGAGGCTTTAAAAACACTATGAGACTCGATCACTACATGGTAGAAACCTTTCATAAAACCCGCTCACAAGCCCAAGACCTCATTCGTCAAGGTAAAGTTATGGTCGGTAATGCCATCGTTACTAAAACCGGCTATGAACTCAAACAAGAAACAGTGACCATCTTAGAAGATAATCTCTATGTCTCGAGGGGTGGTTTAAAATTATTAGATGCGATCACAGCGTTTAAACTCAACTTTAAAGATAAAACAGTCTGTGATATTGGTTCATCCACCGGTGGTTTTACCGATTGTGCCCTTAAACATGGCGCAAACAAAGTCTATGCCTACGATGTCGGGTCAAATCAACTCCATGAATCCCTAAGAACGGATTCACGAGTTCACTTACATGAACAAACCAATATTCTCGATGTAAAATTGACGGATTCAATCGATATCTATACGATTGATGTCTCATTTACCTCGGTGAAACCCATCTTAAAACACTTAGAATCTCAAACTGGCCAATTCATCGTATTGGTAAAACCTCAATTTGAAGTCGGTCCTGAATTCATTAAAGACGGCATTGTCAAAGACCCAAAAAAGCAAATTGACGCATTAAACGGTATTATCTCTTATGCAAAGACACTCAATTTTATTATCCATGCCCATAAACCTTCTCTACTGTTAGGCAAAATGGGCAATCAGGAGTTTTTACTCTATTTGTCAAAGTAAGGTGATTCTATGTTAAAAACACTCAAGATTGAAAACCTCGCCATCATCGAAGACTTGATGGTCGAATTTAATCCGAAAATGACCGCACTCACGGGTCAAACAGGGGCAGGGAAGAGTTTACTCATCGATTCCTTAAAACTCTTATTTGGAGCTCGAGCGGACGCGGATTTGATTCGTTATGGTGCCGATAACGCCACGGTGGTGGGTGTTTTTACCGATATTCGTAAACCCTTAGAAAATTACCTCTTAACCTTAGATATTAAAGGCGATTCCCTCACCATCAAACGTGAGATGAATCGAAACAATAAAAATCAAATTACGGTCAATCAAAAGAATATCACTCTTGCTGAATTGAGACGCATCGCGTTCTTTTTAGGGGATATCCACGAACAACACGATATCTCTAAATTACTTGACCCAAAACTCCAACTATCCTTAATCGATCAAATCGACCCGGATGGTATTTTACCGTTATTCAATCAGTATCTACTCCATAAAGAAAACTATCTAGCTCAAGTTAAAAAATATGAACAAGCCAAGAAAGAACAACAATCCAAAACGCTTGAATTAGAACGTCTTAAAGATGAACAGGATGAACTCGATAAGTTTGGGTTGAATGCGCTTGAAAAGGCGGAACTCAATGAAAAAATTGAGAAGTTATCCCACGAAGAAAAGATTGTCTCAAGAGTCTCGAGATCCTATGAAATCTTAGATGAACTCTATCAAAAAGGCGATTTATATGAAGCTGCGGATTTACTTTCTGAAATCAAAATATATGATCCCCTCTATCTAAGTGGTAGCGAATCATTAAAGTCTGTTTACTATGAATTAGAAGGCTTAAGAAGTGATTTAAAAAAGAGCTTAGATATCTTTGAATACCGCTCTGAATTTGAACTTGACCAACTCCAAGAACGCTTATATGCCATCACACAACTCGAGAAGAAGTATCAAAAAGATGTGACTGAATTGATGGTGTATTTAAAAGAAATCGAAGAAAAAATCCTCATGGTTGAGGATTACGATGGCTATTTAAAATCCTTAAAAGCAGATCTTGATACCAAGCATAAACTCACGCTTGAAGCAGGTATGAAACTCCATCAAGCGAGAATTAAATTAGCGAAGAAACTCGAAACCGAAATCATCGATGAACTCCAATTACTCGACTTAGAGAAAGTTCGTTTTGAAATCAAGTTCGAACCGATGAATGCGACCCCTGAACTCTTTGAAGATGGCTTAGACATCGTCACTTTTTACATTGGATTAAATCAAGGGGAACCTCTAAAACCGTTATATAAAACCGCATCCGGTGGGGAACTATCTCGCTTTATGCTCGCCTTAAAAATTGTGTTCGCGAAATTCCAAGCCCTAGGATTGGTTGTCTTTGATGAAATTGATATGGGTATCTCTGGTAAGACGGCGAGCAAAGTTGCGACACGCATTCAAGCCTTAAGCAACCATACCCAAGTCTTAACAATTACCCACTTAGCCCAAGTCGCGGCCAAAGCGGATCACCACTACCATATTTTGAAGAAAATAAAGGATAACCGTACAGTTACCCAAATTGATATTTTAAATCCAGAAAAGCGTATCGAAATCATCGCTGAGATGCTTTCGGGTGAACGCATGGATGCTTATGCGATTCAGCATGCAAAAGCCTTATTAGAGAAATAAAAAAAAGGCGTTCGCCTTCTCTTATTGTTTTTCGATTAACATAATGATTAATGCGACAAACGGTAAAATAATCATCCCTGCAATAAGCACTATTACAATCGTTTTACCCCACCAAGTCTTAAGTGGATTTCTTAGGGTTGGCACTTCGAATGTATTTGGATTTGATTCTACTTTTTTAGTCTTTGTTTTCTTTACTTTGTTATCAGCCATCGTTTTCACCTCAACTTGATTTCATCATTATGATTATAATACATCACACCTAAAAAAGAAAGTGATTTTCATGAAAAATAGCGTTAGAATCATTTTTCACATCGATTTGAATGCGTTTTTCGCATCCGTCGAAATGATTGAAAACCCCTCTTTAAAAAATAAAGTTTTTGCAGTCGGTGGCGGCCTTGGATTTAATCGAGGTGGCATTTTAACCACGGCTTCTTATAAAGCGCGTAAATACGGCATCCGAAGTGGGATGACGATTGCTAACGCGCTTCATTTATATCCAAAGCTCATCGTGGTTCCGAATCGGCATTACTTGTACCATCAATACTCAGAAAAATTCATTCACTATTTAAAAACCTATACCCATTTGGTATGGCAGGTTTCCATTGATGAAGCGTATGTCGATGTCACCGATATTAAAGGTATTCACCCTCTAACATTAGCCAAAAAAATCCAAACGGAACTTTTAGAAAGATACCAACTGCCTTCCTCTATTGGGATTGCACCGACATTATTCTTAGCGAAAATGGGCTCGGATATGAAAAAACCAATGGGGATTACGGTTATTCGTAAACGGGATGTCAAACAAAAACTGTATCCGTTACCGATCAAAGATCTCTACGGATTAGGTAAGAAAACCTATCCTAAATTAGAGAAAATTGGGATTAAAACGATTGGAGAATTTGTGGACCCAATGAATCAATCAAAAGTCCTCGAAGTCATTAGTCAAAAGAGTTATGAAAGTTATGTCATGGATGTCCATGGGTTATCCTCTAATAAAGTGGATCCCTATAAATACGCTTTGCCTAAAAGTATCTCGAATGAAACCACACTTTCATTTGATACCGATGTTGAAAGTGTCATCAAAGAAACCCTCATCAGTCAACTCAAAGAAGCATATCCGAGAATGCTTTCGGATAAACTTCAAACCAAAACAGTGGGGATTCGTCTAAGGTACTCGAATTTTGAAACCACCCAAAAAGTGAAGACGTTTGGCGAGTATACCGATGATTATGTGAAAATTGAAGAAATTGTTTTAGACCTATTCGAAAATTTTTATACGGGTAAACCGGTCAGATTAATTGGTGTATCCTTAAACAATCTAAGTCTAAAAGATGCGATAGAGAAGCCATTTGACCTGTTTGAATACCAAGCTATTGAAGATAAAAAAGCGAAGATTCAAGCCGCTTTAAATTCAGTAAATGAAAAAAATAAGAAAGGGTCAACCTAATTAAATCGCTTGAAAATATAAAAAAAGTATATAATGAAACTAAAGAGGTGTATCTATGATAAGATTAGAAGGCGTTTCGAAATATTACAATACCGATAATAATGTCGTCTTAGGGTTAAGACGTGTGAACCTAGAATTTAAGATAGGAGAGTTTGTGGCGATCACCGGGGAATCCGGGAGTGGTAAATCGACCTTACTGAATGTCATTTCTGGGTTAGATAAGTATGATGAAGGCGAACTCTATGTCAATGGCGAAGAAACCAGTTATTTTACAGTAGAAGAGTTTGAACAATACCGTAAACAATATATTGGATTTGTTTTCCAAAACTATAACATCATTGATTCTTTCACGGTATACCAAAACGTTATGGCCGCCTTAATGATTCAAGGTTATGACCCCAAAAAGCGTAAAGAAAGAGCGTTAGAACTCATCGATCGCGTGGGATTAACTTCTCATAAAAACCACCGTGCGAGCAAACTGTCTGGGGGTCAAAAACAAAGAGCTGTTATTGCGAGAGCCCTCGCGAAAGACTGCCCTGTTATTGTTGCAGATGAACCCACAGGGAATCTAGATAGTGAAACCGGTAAAAAAATCTTAGAACTACTCAAAGAAGTATCGAAAGATAAACTCGTTTTAATTGTTACGCATAACTACGATCAAGTCGAACCGTATGCTACCCGTAAAATCCGTATGTTTGACGGTGAAGTGGTCGAAGATAAGGCAGTTCGATCGGTAGATATCGTCGATGCTAAACCAGTCATTAGTTCTAAGAATTTAAGCCCAATCGATGTATTAAAACTTGCTTTTGTTTCCTTATTTAGCATCCCTAAAAAGACATTCTTAGTCTTCATCACACTCATGTTTGCGTTTACCGCGATTGATTCGATTTACAGTCTTAACGAGTGGTTTTCGAATTCGAATTTTATTGATAACTACAATCCACTCTTTAGAAACAATTTTGAAGGCCGAATCGTCGTAACCAAAAAAGATTCGTCTCTCTTCACTCAAAATGAACTCAATTCCCTACTAAGTATGAATAACGTGGAGTACTTAATTCACCACGATACATTATTTGATTCTGATTTCCAATTATTAGATTCCAATAACTATGGCTATTCGTATGGGACTTTATTACCTTCCTTTGGTCAAAATATTCCATTAGAAGAAGGAAGACTACCTCAAAATAGTACTGAAATCGTCGTATATCCAACTTATTGGGGACAAAACTATACGATTGGAGACACTGTCAAAGTTAAGTACATCCCAACTCGTCAAGACGAATTTCAAGTCGACCTCACAGGGACATTTTCATTTACCATCGTCGGATTAATCAAAGAGGGTTATTATGACTTTATTGGTATTGTTCACCCTTCGTTTTTCAATCAAACCTTAACCAATGTGGTGAATACCAACAACACGATGGCTTCTTATAGCATCAACCGAAATCAACAACTCGAAATGAAAGATTCGACCAATAACTTGCTTGATTTCTTAACCATCAATATGAATTTAAGAAAAGATAGTTTCTATATTGATGATACCTTGCCAGATGACCAAATTAAAGTTTCTTCATTCTATTATGATCGATTGATTGATATTTATGATACAGAGGTTAATCTACAATCCGCTACCTTAACACTCAGAAAACCTAGCTACAAATTTGCTGGTGAAAAAATAATTAACGTTCAAGTCGCAGGAGAAATTGTGGCAGAAGAATGGTTGACTTATATTTTTATCAACTCAAACACATATAATGATCTATTTTTTGAAGGACCTTATCAGATTACACTACTCGCGAAAGATACCTATGCTGCGAGACAAGTGATGTCATCCTTAGGGAATACCTATACCTCTGTACATCCATTTGAATATGTGGGATATACCTATAGTAATGGATTAGGCGGATTGATGGGTTTTGTGTATTTCTTGGTGGGTGGGTTCATTTACATCATCCTAAACTTAGTCATTAAATCCATCATACAATCCCGTCGTAAAGATTTCATCATCTTTAGATCGATTGGGGCATCAAAAACCGATTTAAGAAAACTTTTATCTTTAGAACAAGTTTTATATAACAGTTTTGGTTTTGTGCTTTCATTCATTCCACTGGTGTTCATGAATATCTATATACCTACATTTAAAGTGATGAGGTATATCGGTGTACCTGTATATATCGCTGTTTTCTTTATATTCTTAATCGTATTACTATTAATCAATAATAAATTCGCCAATAAGATATTTGGCAAGAGTGTCATTACGACACTGAAGAGTGAGTAGGTGAAACCATGATCAAAGCCATCAAATTAGATAAACACTTTAATCGTGGGAAAAAGAATGATATCCACGTCATCAACAATATCTCACTCGATTTGCCTGACCACGGATTGGTTGTTTTATTCGGTCCTTCGGGTTCGGGTAAAACAACACTGCTGAATGTTTTAGGAGGGCTTGACCGTGCCAGTGGGGATATCTTCTTTGGTCATACTTTCATAAAAGGTTATAAAATGTCGACTTGGGATAGAATTCGTAACCGTCATATTGGTTATATCTTCCAAAACTACATGTTATTAGAAAATCTTTCTATCTATGAAAATATCAAGTTAACCTTAAATATGATTGGAATTACCGATAAAGAAGAAATCAACACTCGTGTAGAGTACTTACTTGAAAAAGTAGGACTCAAGAATTACAAAAAACGTAAAGCTGGGTTACTATCGGGTGGTCAACAACAAAGGGTTGCGATTGCTAGAGCTTTAGCGAAAAATCCGGATGTGATCATCGCCGATGAACCCACCGGGAACCTAGACTCTAAAAACACCGTTGAAATCATGAACATCATTAAAACCATATCAAAAGAAAAATTGGTTTTACTTGTGACCCATGAACGTGAATTAGCAACCTTCTACGCTGACCGTATCATTGAACTTAAAGACGGCCAAATCATATCAGATACCCTAAATACAACCGAGGGTGGTAGTTTAGATTTAAAACATGATACCGATATTTATCTAAAAGACTTAGAAGTCGAAACGATAGAACAAGAACACCTGAAAGTATCCCTATATTCGGATAAAGTAGCTGGCGATATAAAGATGCGTCTAGTCTTAAAAAATGGTACGCTTTATTTGGATATTGACCAAAACATCGCTCAAAAAGTGAATCTACTATCCGAAAAGAGCGAAGTCAAATTGATTGATGACCATTATAAAGACTTCGATCAAGCGGAAATGAAACAACTCGATTCGTTCCAATTTGAAAGTATCATCGACGAATCGAAAATTCATAAATCTCAACCCGTCATCACATGGAAACATGCGTTTAAATTAGCCCTCAACAAAGTCATCAACTCCACTACACGACGTAAATTCTTATTTGTTGGATTTATGTTGGCTGGGTTCTTGTTATTAATCGCATTTGGATTCATATCTCGTATGTTGATTTTAGATCCAACGTTATTTATGCCATTTGATAAAAATTATGTTCAAGTCGATAACATTACCTCCAAAACACAACTAGAATCGATTTTGAATGATGAACACACTGTTTACATTACACAGCGTAACAGCCTGATGGTTCAATTTGATCTACCAATGTACTATCAAGATTCGTATATGAATGATTTAAGCCTCATGATTGATTTTGCTTCAATTGTCAAAGATTCAGACGTTATTTATGGACGTAACATTGAAAATGATTCAGAGGTCCTTCTAGACTATAAAGTTTTTGAAGGTGATTATAATGATTATGTACGCATTCTAAGAGCGTATGGTGTCGATAAACCGACAGAACTACTGAACCAAAAAGTAACCCTCAATGACGATGAATATACCTTGGTTGGATTTGTCGACCGTGGGTATGAAGCCGTCATTATCCAAGAAATTGATTTTTATCGTATGTTTATGCCTAATCCAGGTAATAAAGATTTAACTACCTTAAGGAATGAATTCATCAGTGGGTTTGACTATATATTTCCATTATCTATGATGGTATTATCCTCAAATCCAACGAAAACCGTTGAATTTGTGAATGACCTCACAGGCGAGATCAAAGCGACCCATGATTATTTGGAATACCGTGATAATTATGTCCAAAATATGGCCCTCATTTATAGTTTCCTTTGGGTATTCTCATTGGTGATTGTCATCATTACCCTGATTGCGTTATTCTTTGTTCTCCGTGCCTCACTCACCGAACGCATTTCAGAGATTTCTGTTTTCCGTGCTTTAGGGGTTCGTCGGATTGATATTGTTAAGACATTTATTGTGGAAATATTTGTGATTACAACCCTATCATTTATCGTAGGGTACCTATTTGGACTCTACTACTTTACAAACATGAATACAGCGTTATATGATAGCAATCTAATCATATTCCCAGCGATATTCATGGTGATGGGTGGTTTATTCATCTATGGTGTCAGTCAATTAATTGGCTTACTCCCAGTGGTCACTTTAATGTCTAAAACGCCAGCTCAAATCATGAGTTCGTATGACGCATAAAAAAAACCAAGTTGGACTTGGTTTACGCAAGAATATCTAAATAAGTTAAAGAAGAGACGTGATGCCACGTTTCTTTTTTATTGTAGTCAAACTGTTTTAAATATTGAATGACTTCATTCGTGAGTTTGGTTGGGGTAGAGGCCCCAGACGTAACCGAGATTGAATCGACATTTTTAAACCACTCTGGGTCAATGTCAGATACCCCTTCAATGCGGTAACTTGGGATATTACGTTCATGTTGTGAGACAAATGCGAGTTTATTCGAGTTTGATGATAAACTATCCCCTACGACAATACATAAATCCACGGGTTCTTGTTCAATGACGGCTTTTTGTCGGGTTGTGGTTGCGTCACAAATATCATCATCAAAAAGTAAGTCAGGATATTTCACCTTCAATACATTTAAAACAACATCGATATCATAACGTGATAGTGTGGTTTGATTGGTTACGAATAGCGGTTTATTAGGGTTTTTTTGAATGTAGTTCATCGCTTCAACCGCGTTAGTTAGAAAAGCGATATCATTTGATATACCTAAGATACCTTCAGGTTCAGGGTGGTTTTTATGACCGATATAAACAACCTCATACCCAAGTTGTAAATGGGTTTTTACTGCGTCATGAACCTTAGTAACATCCTTACAGGTCGCGTTCACCACGGTTAATCCTTTTTGAGTGGCTTTATCAATCACGATATCCGATACCCCATGGGCAGTCATAATGACCGTACCAGACTTTATGTCGTCGAGTAATTCTAAACGGGTTTTGTTCGGATTATCTAAAGAAATCACCCCAAAGTGACTAAACGCTTCGGTTATTTTTTTATTATGGACGATTAACCCTAGTATATGGATTGGTCGTGGATAAGATTCGTCTTGAATTACTTTTTTAACCATTTGGAGAGCTCTGACAACACCGTGACAATACCCTCGTGGTCTTAAGTCTATGACTTTCATAATATCACCTGTGTTCATTATAACAAACCTTCAAGCCAAATTCTAATATTAGGTTTAATCGATAAAATAGAGTATAATATAAACGGTGATTTTTTATGTTTAAAACAAGTATACAAGAAAAAATAAATGCATTAGGATACAAGTCATTCACACCGATTCAAGAAGCGGTGTTTAAAGCGTATCCCAAGGAACAACACATCGTTGGTTTAGCGCCGACAGGCACAGGGAAAACCCATGCGTATTTAATCCCTATCGTCAACGATTTAGATTTAGCTTATGAAGCCGTTCAAGCGGTGATTTGTGTACCCACGAATGAGTTAGTACACCAAGTGGAAACGATGCTTAAATCGGTCAATCCCGGCTTTACAGTCAAAGCCTACACTCAAGCAAAAGACCGTTTGAGAGAACTAGAGGCTTTAAATAAAAAACAACCTCAAATTGTCATCTCAACCCCGGGTCGTTTAGAAGACTATGCCATCAAAGAGGGTAAACTCAAAATCCATACAGCGAAAGTATTCGTTTTAGATGAAGCAGACATGATGCTCGATATGGACTTTATGACCACCCTTGACCGTGTATTTAACGCAGTGAAGGATGCGAAAATGTTGTTATTTTCAGCGACTTTACCTGAGGGTTTGACCAAATGGATCGACAAGTATTTTGGTAAGGCTTATCAAATTGATTTAAAAGACCCATCGGTGTTAAAAATTACCCATGGATTAATTTATACCCGTCACGAAACCAGAGACCAAGATTTAATCAAATTAGTCAAATCGATTAATCCGTTCCTATGTATGGTTTTCGTTTCTAAAAAAGAACAGGTCGACCATGTGTATGAAGTTCTATCTGAGATTGGGATCAAAGCCGTTCGTATTTCTGGAGACACCCCAGCGAGAGAACGTAAAACCATCCTAGATGATATTAAACAGCTTAAATATACCTATATCGTATCCTCTGACTTAGGTAGTAGAGGGTTAGACATCATTGGTGTAACGCACGTGATTCACTATGAATTACCGTATCATCTAGAATATTATATTCACCGTTCTGGTAGAACCGGTCGAGCGAACCAAAGCGGTTATTCGTTCGCTTTAGTCACTACTGACAATTCGAGAAAAATTGAAAATATCGCGAAAAAGGGCATTACCTTCACCCGTTATCAATGGGAAGGTTCTACATTAGTCCCTGTGGTAAAAAAGGCCAAAGGCAGTCTTTCTGAAGAAGAAATGGCAGCGATTCGAAAAGTTAAAAAACCAACCAAAGTAGCCCCTAATTACAAAAAGAAAAATAAGAAACTAATTAAGAAGGCACGCAACGCCGTGCGTTATGGAGGTAAGTAATGTTAAAGATTGGATCCCATGTTGGATTATCTGGTAGCGATATGTATGAAGGCTCTGTCAAAGAAGCCATTTCTTACGGTGCGAACGCGTTCATGGTATATACCGGTGCTCCACAAAATACGATTCGAAAGTCAATCAAAGATTTAAATATCCAAGGTGCAGAAAAGTGCATGCTTGAACATGGATTATCATTTGATAATGTCGTTGTTCACGCCCCATACATCATCAATTTAGCGAATCCTGATCCAGAAAAACGAAGCTTCGCGATTGAATTTTTAACCAAAGAAGTCGAAAGAACTTTCGCAATGCACGTTAGACAAATCGTCTTACACCCAGGTTCAGCTGTAGGTAAAGACCGTGACGAAGCCTTAAGATGGATTGCTGAAGGGATTAATCAAGTCATTAAAAATACCAAAAATATGCCAGTCAAAATCGCGTTAGAAACGATGGCCGGCAAAGGCAATGAAATGGGCAAAACCTTTGAAGAACTCAGAGATATGATTGCTTTAATCGAAGATCAGAGTCGAATCAGTGTTTGTTTTGATACCTGTCATACATCCGATGCAGGGTATGACATCCAAAATGATTTTGAAGGTGTCATTAAACAGTTTGATGAAATCGTTGGTAAACAATACATTTCGGTATTCCATGTCAATGATTCTAAAAACCCACGCGGGGCTGCGAAAGACCGACATGCAAACTTAGGATTTGGTGAAATTGGCTTTGAGGCTTTAATGAAAGTGATTTATCACCCTGATTTTGAAAACATTCCGAAAATATTAGAAACCCCATATATCGACGATAAAGCGCCTTATAAACACGAAATCAGCATGATTAAATCTAAAGTGTTTAATCCGAATTTAGAGTCTGATGTTAAAAATAGTTGAAAGCATTAATCCGAGTTAGATATAATATACATAAACCACAAAGGAGAAGTACTTTATGAGAGATTTCATCATCGTTACCGATTCAGCTAGTGACTTAACAGATGAGTTAGCAAAATCATTAGACCTAGAAGTATTACCGCTTAAGTTCGTTATTGATGGGGTAGAGTATCCAGACTATCTAGACCATCGATCGATGGCTCCGAAAGACTTTTATGACCGTGTTCGAAAAGGCATGATGCCATCGACAGCACAAGTCAATGTCCAAGAGTATTATGATGCGTGTGAAAAACTCATCAAAGCACAAAAAGATGTATTAATTTTAACATTCTCAAGTGCATTATCCGGTACATACAATAGTGCGAGAATCGCCGTAGAACAACTAAAAGAAGCTTACCCAACCTTTAAGATTTTACTTGTAGATACCCTAGCAGCTTCCTTAGGTGAAGGTGTTTTGGTTGCGCATGCAGGTAAGATGCGTAAGGATGGGTATTCAATTGAACAAGTTCATGCTGAGATTGAAAAAATTAAACTCAACCTAGCACATTGGTTTACGGTATCCGATATCAACCACTTAAAACGTGGGGGTAGAATTAGTTCAACCGCTGCCGTGGTCGCTAACTTACTCAACATCAACCCGATTTTACACGTCTCAGATGAAGGTAAATTGGTTGCGAGAACCAAAGTCATCGGACGTAAAAAAGCCCTTCACGCGTTATTCAATAAGATGAAGGAAACCTATAACCCACTCATTTCAAAAACAGTATTCATCAGCCATGGGGATGATTTAGAAGCAGCCACAATGCTTAAAGATATGATTTTAGCGGAATTGGATTGCAATATCGAGCTCATCAACTTCATTGGACCAGTGATTGGTGCCCATGCTGGACCGAATACCATTGCGTTATTCTTTTTTGCTAATGGTCGATAAACACCTGCAAGGGTGTTTTTCTTTTGTCTAAAATATTATTTCGAATTCGAAGCAATATAGTTGAAATCCAAAAACACCGCCTTTATAATGGAAGCATGGAGGTGGATTAAATGAAACCACTATTAGGATTACACCATGTGACTGCGATGACGAGCAGTGCAGAAAAGATCTATGAATTTTTTACGTATATTTTAGGATTAAGACTTGTTAAGAAAACCGTGAATCAAGACGATATCGATACGTATCACCTATTCTTCGCGGATGATCGAGGTAGTGCTGGTACCGACATGACGTTCTTTGATTTTAAAGGACAAACCAAAGCAGTTCGAGGGGCGAATGAAATATCGAAAACCGGTTTTAGAGTACCCAATGATGAAGCTTTAAGCTATTTTGAAAGACGTTTTAAACACTATAAGGTGAATGCTGAACCGATTCAAACCCTATTTGGAAAGAAGATATTACCATTTAAGGATTTTGATAATCAAGAATATGTTTTGATTTCTGATGAGCATAACCACGGTGTAAAAGCGGGTATCCCATGGCAAAAAGGCCCAATACCCAATGAATACGCCATTTATGGTTTAGGACCGATTTTCTTTAGAGTGAATAATACCACTTGGATGGATCAAGTATTAACCGAAAGATTGACCTTCAAAAAGACACAAACTGAAGGCAATTATACTTTATATGAAACTGGACTCGGTGGAAACGGCGGTAGTGTGGTTGTTGAATACACACCGAATCTACCACAAGCAAGACAGGGCTTTGGTGGCGTACACCACGTCGCGTTTGGTGTGTCTGATGTATCAGATATTCAAAACTGGATTAGTCACCTCAACAGTAAACAAATCATGCATTCGGGTTTGGTTGACCGTTTCTATTTCAAATCACTCTACTCAAGAATGTATCCGGGTATCCTATTTGAATTCGCAACCGAAGGACCTGGGTTTATCGATGATGAAGAACCTTACGAAACTTTAGGTGAACTCTTAGCTTTACCACCGAAGTATCGTCATTTAAGAAGCGAAATCTCAAAAATGGTTCGACACATTGATACCAAACGTTCAGACAAGGTATTCAAGAAAGAATATGAGTTCTAATATGAAACACATCTATAAAAAAGGCAGTGAAGAGACCCTTATCCTTCTTCACGGTACCGGAGGGAATGAACAAGATTTAATTCCCCTAGCAGAAATGCTCAATCCACACGCGTCCATTTTATCCATCCGCGGGAATGTGTTAGAAAATGGGATGCCTAGATTCTTTAAGCGCATCGCGATGGGTGTATTTGATATGGAAAGTTTGAAAACAGAAACAGAAAATCTTTATCAATTTATTTTAAAAGCATCCAATGACTATCAATTTGATTTAAAAAAGTCGACTATCCTTGGTTATTCCAATGGTGCGAACATTGCGATTTCTCTTTTATTCACCTATGATAATCCAGTTGGTGGTGCATTTCTTCTAAGACCAATGATTCCAACACATGAGATTCACTCAACATCTTTAGAACACACTAAAGTAGTTATTTTAGGTGGCAAAAGAGATACGATTGTCCCACCTTCACATGGAAAAGAACTTGAAACTTATTTTAAAGGTTTAAAGGCACAAACCATACTTTATATGCTAGATACCAACCATGGATTAACCCAAGAAGATATTTTAATTCTAAAACAAGAAATGAAAAAATGAGCTCGCGCTCATTTTTTTGTATTATCGTATTGTTGAACCAGATTTAACAAAGAGGGTATCGAATTTCGCATTACGGTAAATGCGGCAGTTTCTCGCAATCTTCGCATTGTCAGGTACGAAACCGTGTTTTTCAATGACGTTGATACCAGAGGATAAAACAGTTGGTCTTTCTTCATTTGGCGTATAATCATCAGAATAACCGACAATTGCGTTTCTACCAATATAGACTTTCTTATCGAGAATCGCTCTTTCAACAATGGCGTTTTGTGAAATAATCGTGTTATTTAGAATAACTGAATCTCGCACAATCGCGCCTTTTTCAACACGTACACCAGGACTTAATACACTGTTGATGACAGTACCATCAATAACCGAACCATTGGAGATTAAGGAGTTTACAATGTGAGCATTAGATCCTACTCTGACGGGTGGCATTTCTTCAGATCTCGTATAAATCTTCCAAGTATCTGAATATAAGTCTAGTCGAGGTTCTGACATATTTAAGAGTTCAATATTGGTTTGTAAGTATGAATCATATGTACCAACGTCTCTCCAATAACCACTGAATTCGAACGCGAAAACTTTACTGTTGGCTTCTTTGATGAGGGTAGGTAAAATATGTTTACCAAAATCTAGGTTAGGGTCTTTAATGGTTTCTAATGCACGGTATAATACATCTGCAGAGAAGACGTATATGCCCATAGAAGCTTGATCGGATTTCGGTTGTTTTGGTTTTTCTTCAAATCCCACAATACGCATCTCTTCATTGGTTTCCATGATCCCGAAACGATGGGCTTCATCCATTGGCACACGTTGGGTCGCAATCGTGACAGACGCGCCTTTTTCAATGTGGAAATTAATCATTTTACGGTAATTCATTTTGTAGATGTGGTCACCAGATAGAATTAAAACAAATTTAGGTTCTCTACGTCTAACGAATTCGAGGTTTTTTAAAACAGAGTCTGCAGTCCCCATATACCACTCATTGTGTGGTTGTAAGAGGGTGACTTGAGAGTCACGTCTGTCGAGATCCCAAGGTTTACCTGTACCGATGTGTTCATTGAGGGATAATGGTAAATATTGAGTTAAGATCGCAATATCATAAATCCCTGAGTTAGAACAGTTTGATAATGAGAAATCGATGATTCTAAATTTACCAGCGAATGGTACGGCTGGTTTACTACGTTTTTCAGCCAGTAAGTCAAGTCTTGATCCCTTACCGCCAGCTAAGATGAGTGCTAAAGTTTCCATGTTGATTCCCCCTATTTTTTAAGAATTTGTTCATACAAAGCTAAATAGGCTTCACCCATATGTTCCAAGGAGTGATTACCTTTCATCGCAGATTGGACAAGTAATCGCCAATCGGATGGGTTATTTGTATATAACAGGATTGCATCAAGCAATACTTGTTTTAATTCATGGGCATTGTAGTTAGCGAAACTGAATCCATTGCCCTCTTTAGTATATTTGTTATAAGGTATGACAGTGTCTTTTAATCCACCAGTTTCTCGAACAAGTGGTAGACAACCATAGCGCATGGCGATGAGTTGGCCTAAACCACAAGGTTCAAACTGACTTGGCATTAATAGAATATCTGCAGATGCGTAGAGCTGATGTGCGAGTGCGTTATTAAATCCGATGAAGGTATATACTCTGTTACGATACTTATCTTGAAGATAACGCAAGAAGTTTTCATATTGTAAATCACCACTACCGATAAAGACGAATTTCGCAGTACTTTGTGCGATGGCTTCTTCAAGGGTAGACATCATTAAGTCAATCCCCTTTTGTTTCGCGAGACGGCCAATATAAGCAACCAACGCGGTATCCGTCGACAATTCAAGATTGAGTTTTTGAAGGAGTGCAAATTTGTTTTTCTTTTTCGCTAATACGAAATGTTTATCGTTGTAGGTTTTTTCAAGGTACTGGTCAGTTTCTGGGTTGTAGATGTCATAGTCTATCCCATTTAAAATACCTGTGAAATTATTTAGTCTAGATTTAAGAGCACCATCCAGTGTAAATCCGTAATATTCTGTTTGTACTTCCTGCATATAGGTTGGTGATACTGTGTTAATATGATTGGCACGCATGATAGCTGCTTTTAAGAAGTTTAGACGATCAAAGTGAATGTATGCGTAGTTGAATGGTTTACCAATGAGTCGATAAGCATCCTTAGGGAAAGACCCTTGGTATTCTAAATTATGAATAGTCAATAACGTTTTAATCGGTTTAAATAACGCTTTGGATCGGTAAATCTCATCGAGCAAATAAGGAATTAACCCAGTTTGCCAATCGTTGATATGAAGCAAATCAAAGGTTTGTTGAGTGAGTTCAACATAGTATAAAACAGCGAAATCATAAAATAAAAAGCGCTTATCATCATCGTAATAACCATAATAATTCGCTCGTTTAAAGAAAAGTTCATTTTCAATAAAAATATAGGTTACACCATCATGAATTGTTTCATAGTATTTCGCTTTAAAAGATTCATCTGAAATCACGATATCCCGTTCGCCAACATACTTAAACGTTTTAATTTTAGCATAGATTGAATCATACAACGGGGTAATGACAAATGTCTCCTTACCCATTTGATTCATGATTTTTGGTAGAGCAGAAGCCATGTCTGCGAGTCCACCTGATTTTGAAAATGGATAGGCTTCACTAGAACAAAATAAAATGCGCATATTGTCACCTCGTATCTATTATAACTTAATGAAACGGGTTACACAATAAGGCCATAACCGATTTCACCAAGTCTTCACAAATTTACCATATTCATAAATGAATTGATAAAAGAAAAAGGCCGTGCTATAATGTTACTAGTCATTTAAAGGAGATTCAATTTATGTCTAAAAAAGCCTATGCAAGACCACAGTATAAAGTCAAACCTGCAGTCATTATCATTGTTGCAGTCATCGTATTTATTTTCTCTGCTTTAATCGTCATCATTCAACCGACTGATCAAGAAAAAATTTACAATGCGTATCATACAGCGGGTTCTCCAAATATTACTAGAGAAAACGTATTTGAATCTATCAGCGTTAGTAAACTGATCAAGGTCATCGATTCAGATGAACCCGTTGTCGTTTTCTTTGGGACTCCAACTTGTCAAGCCTGTGTCAACGAAATTGGTTGGTACAATATTGAATTTGAAAGCGAAGGTTTAAATGATTCTTTAGGTGTTATTTACTACGTGAATACCGCTGGGTTATCTCAAGATAATATTTCTAAACTTCAAAACAAATATGGTATGAATTTAACAACAACCCCTGAAGTTTATTACTTAAACGGTGGTGAAATCGTGTCCAAGCGCGCAGATTTCAATAACCAATCTCAAACCATGCAACTTCAAATTAAGAATTTCTTCCAAGGTATCTCAGACGATTTAGCAAACTAAAAGCACCTCACACGTGCTTTTTTTATAAGTTATTAGAAAGATTGGTGTAACATGATTCAAACCATTAAACAAAACCTTAAAACCCGTGTCCTTAACCATTTTCAACAACCCAATTTAAATGTAGTTGTTGAAGAACCAAAACGTGGAACTGCCGATTTAGCAATTCCGCTTTTTGCGCTTGTAAAACAATTAGGCAAACCGATGCCGGTGGTTTTAGAAGAAGTCAAACAAGCAATTAGTTCCTATGATATGGTGAGGGATGTTCAATTCTTAAACGGATTCTTAAATATCTCAATCAATCGTGAAGTATTCGCAAAAAATGTCTTACAATTGGTATTGAAAGACCAAGCGAATTATGGCAATCAATCGGTTGGGAAAACCGTTTGTATTGACTATTCTGCACCTAATATTGCCAAGAGTTTCTCGATTGGTCATTTACGTTCAACCATGATTGGAAATGCACTTAAAAACATTTATCAAAAACTTGGATATCGTGTTGTTGGTATAAACCACCTAGGTGACTGGGGTACCCAATTTGGGAAAATGATTGTTGCCTATAAAAAATGGGGTAACCGTGCTCAAATTGAACAAAATCCAATTGTCGAACTTCAAAAACTGTATGTTAAATTTCATGATGAAGTGACCAATGATCCCTCTCTTGAAGACCAGGCAAGAGCCGTATTCAAAGCCCTTGAAGATGGCGATGCTGAAATGCTTGAATTATGGAAATATTTTAGAGACGAATCCTTAAAAGAATTCATGAGCATGTATGACCTTTTAGGGGTTAGCTTCGATTCATATGATGGAGAATCTTTCTATAATGATAAGATGGAAGCCGTTGCGAAAGAATTAGAAGACAAAGGCTTATTGGTGGAAGATGATGGAGCAATGATTGTTAGAATTGACCCTCTCCCACCAGCACTGATTAAACGTCGTGATGGCGCAACCCTCTACATTACCCGTGATTTAGCAGCTTTATTATACAGATATAAAACCTATCATTTTGACAAAGTGCTTTATGTTGTCGGTAATGAACAAAAACTACACTTCGATCAATTGAAAGCCGTATCGAAAATGATGGGGTACGATTTAGATATCAACCACGTCAACTTTGGTCTAGTGATGCAAGATGGTAAGAAGATGTCTACCCGTGGTGGTCGTGTAGTGAAACTATACGATGTCATCAAAGAAGCGATTTCAAGTGCTTCTAAAGCGATTTATGAAAAGAATCCAAATCTAGCCAATCAAGAAGCGGTTGCGAAAGCCGTGGGTATTGGTGCAGTTATTTTCAATGATTTGAAGAATGACCGTAATCTAGACATTGAATTCAACTTAGAATCCATGTTGGCCTTTGAAGGTCAAACCGGCCCTTATCTACAATATAGTAGTGTTCGTATCGCATCCATTTTGAAGAACCAGGTGTTATCGGATGAATTTACGGTTGACCCATTCAAAGCGGATCTCCCATTTGAACTCATCAAACAACTCTCTGCGTTTGAAGATGCTTTAGAAAAAGCAGCCGATCAAAATGGTCCACACATTATCAGCCGTTATTTATTACAACTGGCTCAAACATTCAACCAATTTTATGGTCAATATAAGATTATTACGGAGGACGAATCAGTCAAACAAGCTAACCTACACTTAATTCAAGCGGTTCGTATCGTCTTGAATGAAGGCTTGAGATTACTCGGTATGACTGCACTCGATGAAATGTAATGGAAGGCAAAAAGACAAGCATTGCTAAAAACCTATTATTTGTGGTCATTATGCTTGCGGTAGTCCTTATTGTTGTATTCAGTTTAAATGATATCAGTTTGATCTTAGAAGCGGTCAAACAAGCTAACCCAGGGTTAATCATATTGGCAGCTTTAGTATTCCTACTATATATGGTTACCACCAATTTAGCCCTTCATTTCATCACCACTGGTCTAGGCATTAAACTGCACCTTCTAGATTCGATGGCGATTGGAACCGCTGAATACTTCTTTAACGGGATTACGCCTTTTTCCTCTGGTGGACAACCATTTCAAGCCTATTTCTATATGAAAAAAGGCGTCAGTGGCGATAATGCGATGTCGATTTTGATGTCGAATTTTATCGTCTATCAAGTCATCATGACGGTGTTATCCACAGTAGGATTAATCCTATTCTATGGGGATATCAAAGATGTTTTAAATCATTACATGTTCTTAATTTTAATTGGATATGTTGCGAATATGTCAGTCTTAGGTATTTTGATCTCGATTTCCACCATTCCTGGCATTTCCAATATCTTTGAATGGATATTTAGAACCATTGGGAAAATCAAATTTTTAACCAAACCGATGAAACGATTGGAAACCCGTACTTTTGACTTTGTGAAAGAGTTTCAAGTCGGTGTAGGCTTATTATTTAAACGTAAACGTGTGCTCATCGGGGCTTCGCTCCTTCGTGTCACAGGTTTGTTATTGTTACACGCTGTTCCATTTGTTGTTTTTCTAGCTCTAGGTATTAATCTCGATATAAGAGACCTTGTATTTGTCATCTCCATGAGTTTATTCTCAACCACATTCATGATGTGGGTACCAACACCAGGTGCTTCTGGGGGTACAGAATGGGCATTTACAGTCATCTTTACTAGTTTAGTGGCGGGTAGTACAACCATTTTAGTAACATCCATGTTAATTTGGCGTTTTATTACCTATTATTTAGGTATGTTTGTTGGATTTATCGCGTACATTATTTTACGCAAAAGGGGAATATAGAACATGAGGATTGGGATATTTACTGACGCATATTTACCACTCATCAGTGGGGTTACCACATCCATTTATATGTTGGCAGAAGGCCTTCGTAAAGAAGGACATGAAGTATATATAATTACTACCTCGGGAAAAAATGTGGTTGAAGAACCGTATGTGATTCGTTTAAAAGGCATGCCAATACCGAAAAAAGGTTTAAAGACTTTTAGAATTGTGCCATTTACCAAAGCACATATCAAAAGGATTGCCGCACTCAATCTGGATGTGATGCATGTTCATACGGAATTTTCAATTGGATCAATTGCTGTCCATATGAGAGACAAATATAACATTCCAATGGTGTTTACAGTCCATACGATGTATGAAGAATACCTCCATTATGTCTCGAAGTTTTTAGCACGTTTTTTAAGAAAACCATTAATGCACTACCTAAAGAAATTAATGAAGCGATTCATCTTAAGAGCGGATGTTACCATTACACCCACTCAAAAAGTATTGGATTTAATGAAGAGCTATAATATCCATGGTCATTATGAAATTATCCCTACAGGGATTAAACTAGATAAGTTTGTAGGTACCAACTATTCAAAAGAACAAGTGGCTGATCTTAAAGCATCTCTAGGCATTAAACCAGATGAATTCGTTTATTTATTTTTAGGTCGTATCTCCAAAGAAAAATCAATTCCTGTTCTCATCAATGCGTTCGCAGAAATCCATAAGGATGTCAAAGCGAAGTTCTTAATCATTGGGGATGGACCTGCCATGTCAGAACTCAAAGCCTTAGTCGAAGAACTAGGTATTCAGGATAAAGTCATCTTCACTGGATTCATCAACTGGAATAATGTCGGATTATACTATCAAATAGGGGATGCATTCCTAAATGCTTCTGTAACAGAAACTCAAGGGTTAACCTATATCGAAGCATTAGCCGCTAGCTTACCAGTGATCGTCAAATACGATACGTGTTTATTAGAAGTCGTTAAAGAATTTGACAATGGTTTATTCTTTAGAAAAGACAACGAATTACCATTCTTAATGAAACGTATTTATGAAGACCCAGAACTTCGTAGTAAACTTACAAAGAATGCGTATAAATCTATTGAAAAATATTCTCAAGAATGTTATTCTAGTAGTGCACTCAAAGCTTATCAGAAAGCAATTGAAATTAAAAAAGCTGAATAAGCTTTTTCTAATGCCCGAGTGGTGAAATTGGTAGACGCGCTGGACTCAAAATCCAGTGGGGTGACTCATGCCGGTTCGAGTCCGGCCTCGGGCACCATAGTTATCTTTGATTACTCCCCTAAACCAGGGGAAAATAACGATATTTTAATGAAAAACGACCTTATTTCTTATGAAATGGGGTCGTTTTCATTTATAGAGTCGCAGTGAGAACAATTTTGCATTGTCGATAGTAACA
>CAZXLG010000011.1:17655-26081 GCA_964641335.1 uncultured Paracholeplasma sp. | reverse complement strand
TAGGAATAAGATATATCCAATGATAATCAGACCAATAGCCATCGTAAATATTTGTTTTCGTGTTATCTTTTTCGCAAGCACTGGGAATAACGAGAGTGCGGTGAGTTGACTTAACGCTAAAATTCCAGAGAAAATGGTAAACTCAGCGCCTCCGTATTTATTGAAATCGTAGTTGAAAAAATAAATGCCTAATGAAGTTGTAATATAATACCCCGTATTGAATAAGAAGATCGCAATGATGATGACCAAGAGTTGGTCATTTTTAACGATGATTCGAATGACATCTTTAAAGGATGTTTTCGCCTGTTTGACTTCCGCAAGCGGATTCTTCGGTGGTTTGACAATGAAGAATACCAAGACTTGAGAAATCAAATATATACTACAGATGACCAAAGCGATATAGAAGAATGCTTCTTTCGGTCCACCGGCATAATTTTGATAGATGATGGGTACTAACGCAATCGTAATGAACATCCCTAAGTTCGCGAATATTCTCGCTTTAGACCCAATATTTTCACGTTCTTTTGAATCATTCGTAAACGTTGGATACATCGACCAGTAGGCGATGTCGTTCATCGTGAAGGTCATATCGGACATCACATAGATGATGGTAAATACCAAGACTAACCAACCACCCGATAATCCAAAATCCTGGAATAATAAGAAAAACATGAGTGAGGATGTAATCGCCCCGATTAACACCCACGGTTTAAACTTACCGTATTTCGAATGGGTATTATCAATAATGATTCCCATGAGTGGGTCATTGATGGCGTCCCAAATTCTCGCAACCGCGATAACCACCCCGATGGCGAGTAATTCCCAGTCAGATAGCCCTAAAGCATCTGTAAAAAAAACGATTAAATACGTACTATACAGCGCATACATCATGTCTCTGCCAAGACCCGATGCGGTGTATGTCCACTTCGAACGTTGCGATAACATAGTTGACATATTTTATTCTCCCTATTAGTTGTATTATAACCTATTTTGGATATTTTTCTGACATCTTGGACCAAAAATCGGTTAATAAGTTTTTAAGATAATCATCGGTTCTAACCACGGTTTTGACAGCCCATTCCTTCGGCATTAGTCTTCTATATAAAGGCGTTACGAAGCGGTCATCCATCAATAACGCAATTCCGTAATCTGAATCCCTTCGAATCACTCGACCGACTGCTTGTATGACTTTATTCATCCCTGGGTAAGTATAGGCGTAATCAAATCCTTTTTTGAATGTATCATCGTAATAAGCTCGAAGTTGTTGGTTCGGTTCATTGACCATTGGTAAACCTACCCCGACGATGATGACCCCTGAAAGCATATCGCCAACATAATCGATACCTTCAGCGAATACGCCACCCATAACAAAGAAGGCGATTTGAGATCGAGTCAAATCTGTTTTAAATCGGCTCATAATTAGATCGCGTTCAGAAGCATCCATCTGTTTCGATTGAACAATGATGTCTGCTTCAATCATCGGATTTAACGCTTCTTTGACCTGATTTAAATATTGGTAGGATGGAAAAAATGCGATATAGTTTCCTACTTTAGATTGGACCACGGTTTCGATTGACTGTGCAATTTGAGCAAGTGAATTTTCACGTTCTTTATAGCGTGTATTCACACGGTCATTGATTAGTATTTTTAAGTTATCAGGGTCAAACGGAGACGGTATTTGGCTAACTTCACCAATGCCTTTAGATAGCAGTGTTTGGTAATAATCGACAGGATATAAGGTCGCTGAGAAAAATACTGCACCATAGGATTTTTCAGTTAAGGTTTCTTTAACAAACTTCGAAGCGTCCAAACATTGAATCGTGATATCGATATCTTCAGTTAACCGTGTGATGTTGAATCTAAACTCTGCTTGATAATAGGAAGCGATGACGGATAACGTCAGTAATTTCATATACCCGTCCATGACTTCAGATTTTCGCGGGTATTTTGGATTTTCTTTAATTGAATTCGTGATTTTCATCATGAGGGTGCTGACGAGTTCAAGATAAGTCATATCGACAGCCAAATAGCTCTTGAAGTTTCCTTCTTCGAGTTCTGCTTCATAGTGATCAAACCGTTCAATCAGTTTGTTCACCGAGTGCCTAATACTTGGTTTGAGTTTTGAGGCTGCTTTTCTTAGGGTGATCAAATCACTTTTGAGTAAGGTTGCGGAAAACATGTCTCTTGACCTTGGTATCATGTTGTGCGCTTCATCGATTAAGAGTTTTGGTTTATACGTATCATCGTCAAAATAGCGCACCAAATGAATGCGAGGGTCAAAGACATAGTTGTAGTCACAAATGATTAAATCCACATAATATGAGACAAATAAAGAGAATTCAAATGGACAAATCGTATGTTTTCTCGCATAGGCCTCAATGACATCACGTGTCATCAAGGATTCGTTTGTAAAAATGTCTTGCATCGCGATGGAAAGTCTGTCAAAAAAGCCTTTCGCAAACGGACACTTTTCTGGGTCACAATCCCTTTTTTCCAGAAAACAAATATCATCTTTTGATGTAATCTCAATCGTTTTGGTTTGTAAACCTTGTTGGTGTAAGGTCGCCATTGATTCTATCGCGACTTTTTTCCCTTGATTCTTGGCAGTACAATAAAAGATCTTTTCATTGTCTGCTTTGAGTGCTTTAAAGGTAGAAAAGAGGGTAGCCATCGTTTTACCGATTCCGGTCGGGGCGATGGCGAATAAGACTTCTTCTTGTTTCATTGTATGGTAAACGGACTTCATCAAGTCACGTTGTCCAGTTCGATAGGTATCAAACGGAAACTTCATCGCTTCGAGTGTTTCTTTTTTAACTTTAAGATGAGCTTCTAGTTGAATCAACCACTGTCCGTAAGTCTCAATGGAACGCTCAAAGAATGTTTTTAGTTCATCATAGTAAAATAAATAATCGGTTGATTTGGTTTGGTATTTGGATAGTTCAATATAGGTTAAACGGCCTTTAATTTCTTTAATTCCCTCATTATGCATAAACATAAAAGCGTAGATTTTAAGCTGCGCTTCGTGTTCGGAGTTGGGGATAAATAGTAAATCAAAAATATCTTTTCGTGTGGATTTGATTTCTTCAATCACAAAATCGTCTAATCCAAGTAACCCATCCATTCGCCCATTTAAATAGTACTCCACATTTTGATGGGTATAAGTTGTTTTGATGGATACTTCTTTTTGATCGTTTGACCCATATTTACTTTGAATAAACTGGTGAGCCTTGATACCTTCCAATTGAGAAACGTTTTGAAAGGTTTCTGCGGTTAAGTCCCCTGAAGCATATAAAAAAGAGACCATTTGACCGACACCAATATAAAGTGCCATAGTATCACTTCCACCTTCTATTATAACCCAAGTTTATGGTATATTTTCAGTTAAAAAAGCGATGTCTATGAAACAACATCGCTTTGGTTGATTAAGTCTAAATATGAGGGATTGACTTAATCTTGGTTCATTAACATTTCAGCTTTCAAGACAAGTTCATAAAACTCAGCTCGATACTCATGGGGGTCAAAAGATAGTGCAGCTTGAACCCGTTCTTTAATTGCTGAAAAGTTCGCTTCGCCTTGATAGGTTGAGTTTCTTAAAAGTAGTCCAAATTCGACAACAGCACTTGCGAAACCGAATTCAACAGAAGGGATTTCTGTATAACTACCCGCTAAAATGACAGTTTCAATGAGTTGAGATGTATTACTTGTAGGTTCTTTATAGCGAATTGATAAGGTTAATAAGTCGTCTTCGAAGTTATCACCTGTATATTTTTTAGCTTCAAATGGTTCAAACGGTCGTTGTTCGATGACTTCGGTAGAATCTGCTTTAATGATTTCATAGAACGCAATCACGACATGACCAGAGCCCATATCGCCTGCATCTTTTAAATCATTTTCAAATTCATTGTTGTTGAGTACCCGGTTTTCATACCCAATAAGGCGATACCCTTTCACTTGGCTAGGGTTGAATTCGATTTGTAGTTTGACGTCTTTCGCAACCGTCACCATGGACCCACCCAATTGATGGACAAATACTTTTTCGGCTTCTTTGATGGAGTCGATGTAATAATAAATACCATTACCATGATCGGCTAAGGATTCCATGATGTCATCTCGAGTATTGCCAGTACCAAATCCTAGGACACTTAAGAAAATGCCTGTAGCGCGTTTCCCAGAGATGATTTCTTTAAGTTGTTCAACAGAACTCGTACCCACATTGAAGTCACCATCGGTCGCTAAGATAATACGGTTATTTCCGCCTTCGATGAAGTTTCTTTCAGCAACCTCATACGCCAAGTCTATCCCGCTTTCACCCGCGGTAGACCCACCGGCTTGTAATCGATTGATCGCGTTCATGATGTCTTCTTTTTCGGTTGAATCACTGCCTTCTAAGACAACTCTAGATGACCCTGCATAAACCACGATAGAAATGCGGTCAATAGGTCTTAAATTTTCAACTAAGATGGCTAAGGATTCTTTGAGTAATGGGAGTTTGTTGTAGTCTTGCATACTACCTGAAACGTCTATTAGGAACACTAAATTCATTGGGAGTGATTCGTTGTAGACAATCTCTTCGGTCTTTAAACCAATCATTAAAAGTGTATGATCCGGGTTCCATGGGGCGTAGCTATATTCATGATGCACATGAATGATTTCGTCTTCACTCGGACCATCGATTTGATATTGGAAATAATTGACCATCTCTTCAATACGAATCGCATCCACATTAGGTAATTGACCTGAGTTTAAAAAGCGTCTGACATTGGAATAGGCTGCGGTATCGACATCGGTTGAAAAGGTCGATACAGGCATATCCGCGGTTCTTATAAATGGATTTTCAGTGATTTGAGTATAGGATTCACCCACGGGGTCGATATAATCATAATACCCATCTGGTCCATACATCCCTGAACAACCGCTTAAAGTGATTAAAACCAATAACATGTAAACTAGTACTATTTTTTTCATTGTTTAAGGTCTCCTTTGTTGATTTCTAATGGCGAGGCGTTTTTGATAACGTTTTTTATTGAAGTGTAGTAAAGCTAATATACTTGGAATCCCCACGACTAAGAATGGGATTAATGCTAAGAACGTTAAGATGAGATACTCGATGAGGGTGACGAAGGTGTCAATCCCACCAAAGAAGGCACGTTTGATTTTTTGTCCAAAGGTGAGTGTATCGTATGGGGCACTCGAGTTGAGTCTGATTGTCACTTGACTGTATTCGATTAAACTATCGGTTTCTAAATTGGCTTGTGTTAGACTTCTTAGTTCAGATTCAATCACGGATAGTCGTTGATTGATTTGGATTTGTTCTGATATGGTTGCTTCATCAAAGAGTTCAATCAGTCTGGCTTGTTCTGCTTCTAAGGCTTCAATTCGGGTTTCATTCGAATAGTAATTCACAGATACATCTAATGATTGATGGTTGAAATAAGTGACATCGAACTGATCTCTAAGATCATCGGTAAAACTAAGTAGACGACTTGTTTTAATACGTAAAACCAATTGTCCGCTTCTCGATCCAATACTTTGGGATTCGACCCATTCATCGGTATTGAGCATCATTAGAATTTCATCATAAACTGGCATTAGTTTTTTGGATTGAATACCCATATCCACAGAATAAATGATTTTACGATTCGTAGCGTAAAGTATCACTTCGCTGTATTCTCCTGGATTTAAATCCTCTTCTGGCACATACCCAGACGCACACCCAACCAATGTAAAGCATAGGCTGAGTACTGCGATGATTCCTAGTAATTTTCTCATGTTCTTGACCCTCGTCTTTCTTCTACACCCAAAGTATAAACAAAACTTGTGTCAAATTTTTGAATTACTTATGACATTCTTGTGACAAAAAAATAGATGAGGGTTTCAAATGGTTTTTATTATGTTATCATTTAAGTAAGGTTTTAGGAGGTTTCTATGAAAATCTTAATCGTTGAAGATGAAAAACATTTGAATGATTTACTCCATGACTATATTTTAGATGCCTATAAGGATGCGACAATTACCCAAGTGTATGATGGATTAGTCGCCCTTAATACGATATCAAATGAAACCTTTGATCTCATTCTTTTAGATGTCATGTTACCCCATGTCGGTGGCTTTGAGATAGCTTCAAAACTAAGACAAACCTCCACTGTACCCATCATGATGTTATCTGCACTGAGCGATGAAGAAAATCAACTCAAAGGTTATCAATTAGGGATTGATGACTATGTCCCGAAACCCTTTAGTCCAAAAATCGTCATTAAAAAGATTGAAGCGATTTTATCCAGATATCAAAAAGAAACACCTGAACACCTTCAAACTTACGGTATCATAACCTATAACTTTGAACAGTATAAAATATTCATTGATCAAACCCCAATTGAACTCAATAAAAAAGAGTGGGAATTATTTACCCTCTTCATTCAAAATATCGGCCGTGTGTATACGCGTGAAGATTTACTCAACTTAGTCTGGGGTTATGATTATTTTGGTTATGACCGCACTGTTGATACCCACATTAAACGTTTAAGACAAAAACTAGGGCTCGCTGCCGATTATATTAAAACCGTCTATAAATCAGGATACAAATTCGAAAAGTAATTTTTTAAAGGAGGTCACTATGAAAATCAGTTTATTCATTAAAACGTTTTTCGTACTATTGATCTCTTTTTCATTGGTCTTTTTAGGGTCAATGTATTTTTCCTATACTCAATTCTCACCGATGTACATCAATGAGAATATCGATTCTGTGAAGTCTTCCATCTTATCCAATACCACTCAAATTCAATCCGGAACAACTTTAGCCGATACCAGTTTGATGAACTTATCTTCAGAAACCTCATTCATCCGTTATCAAAATCAAGCTATTACAGAAGCGATTGGACCGGTGTTCTTAACCGATGAAACCATACTCGATTTCGTCATTGGGATTTATGATAGTCCAGATACCGTCCATGAGGGTAAACTCATCTACTATATCGCTTTAGTCGAAGATATCTATACGATTAGCTACATTTATCAGTTTGAGTTTAATGATTATTTGATTGTATCGACACGTATTCAATCCTTACAAAATGTCGATCGTGTTTTAAATAATTTAAATATGACTCAATCCATCTTTATGTTCATCGCGATTGTGATCCTATCGTTCATCATATCTAGGCGTGTTTCTAAACCAATTAAACAGATTAGTACTTATGCGAAAGAACTCTCCAGTTTGAATTTCAATCAACCTTTAAAACTCAAACGAAAAGATGAGTTCAGAGATTTAATTACTTCATTGAATGAACTCACTTTCCACTTAAAAAAAGCCTTCTCTGAACTTCATGAAGCCAATCTCAAACTCGAAAGTGACATCGATTTTGAAAAAGCTCAGGAAGAAAAGAAAAAACACCTCATTATGACCATCAATCATGAAATCAAGACACCACTAGCTGTGATGAAAGGCATGATTGAAGGGATGATTGATGGTGTGGGTCGTTATAAAGATAAAGAAAAATATTTAAAAGAACTCTTGGTTCAAATCGAATCCATCACGACCATTACACAAGATTTAACATATTCACTGAAACTTGAAGATAAAAAGACCGATCAAGACTTAATATCTACAAATATTTTTGAATCGATTTTATCGCCTTTACACGAACTATCCAAACAAAAGAAAATCAAACTGCATACAGAATTTGAACCTGCAGAACTCATCATCAGTGAGGAGCTACTCACGATTCTATCCACAAATGTGATCAAAAATGCTTTACTCTATACAAAAGAACCCTTGGTATCCGTTCGTGGCAAGATCCACGGTGATGATTACCTATTCTCTGTTCGAAACAAAGGTACGATTCCAGAATCAGAAATCAGTAAATTGTTTGAATCGTTCTATAGACTCAATACCCAAGCTGAAAAAGGCTCTGGTTTAGGGTTATTCATCGTCAAACAAATCTGTGAATTGTATGGGTATCCGTATAAATTATTCAACGATTCTGGTGATGTGGTCTTTAAAGTACTCATCCGTATTAAAAAATAATTATTTGTCATATCTTTGTCAAAAATCCTTGGTATGATAACACTGAAGGAGGTGTCCCTATGAAAAAATTAGTCTTACTTTGTATGATCGGTTTATCGGTCTTTTTCTTGCAGGCTTGTGCGATGGGACCGATGGATCAAGAAGCTTCCTTCAATACACCGCTGTATTTCAGTGAACTTACCTTAACCTTCACCAATACGACTGAAGTCGATATTCTTTATGATACAGGTAATCCAACCGATGACTTCACATTGTTATATGAATTATATGCTGATAATCCTACTGCGGAACAAAAAGTCATTTACCGTGACTTTATGGATACTTTAGAAATCGTATCGATTGCTTCACATAGAGACTATGGTTATTTGTTTAATCTATCCTCTTCAGAAATCAAAGAACTCTATGA
>CAZXLG010000011.1:0-17555 GCA_964641335.1 uncultured Paracholeplasma sp. | reverse complement strand
CTTGAATCCGCATACACATTAATTCAAAGTATCCATCAACTGAATGAATAAAGGCTTAGAACCGTCATGGTCCTAAGCCTTCTTTTTTAGGGTTGATACTGCTTTTCTAATGCTTTCGAAACATCAACAATCAAATCATAAGGGATTGGGTTTTTAAGTGGGAATAACAAATTCCCTTTTTTATTTTGATAGGGTTTGGTAAATTCGTTTAAAGGTGAGTCAGAGGCTAACGGTGGAAATACGGAGACGTGATTCTTAAAGGCGGCGTAGAAAAAGAAACTTTTCTCGTATTGAAATGCGGGTACACCATAAGAAATCGCTTCTTTCGCTTTTGGAAACTCGTGTTTGACTCGTCTTCTAATTTCTTCAAGTATCGATTTTTGTGGTTCTGGTAATGCGTTTATATAAGCATCTACAGTCATGATTTCACCTCTTGATCATGGAGTACTTCACCTAATAATACAAATTGGGTTGGTAAATATTTGTTATCAAAAACGAATTGATAGAGTTCATAGCCTTCATAAATCTGAATATTACGTCCGATGTCTGATGGACAGGTTGGGACATCTTTAATATCAAAATGATACTCTTTGGGTTTACCTAATACAGACCCATTAAAGTCATAGCCTTTAACGGATAAGGTTAAATGACCTTCACCGATGGTTTGAACCTTGTTATTTAAGTATCCCTCTAATTTTACAGGACTCTCAAGGGTATAGTTAGGATTTGTTTTGAGTGTTTCTATTAATCTAGCACGCTGAGCCTCATAGAAGGTTTCAACCCCGACACCTCCAACACGACCATAGGTGTCATAAGCAAACGTTGAATCACACGCGTTACAGTGGAGATGATGGTGGTGGGATTCTAATCCGGTGTGATGACAGTTTGGACATTCGGTTAAGACATATTCTAACCCATGAATGTCGTTTAATTTGTACTGATATTGTTTGATTAGATTATCTTCATAAGGACTATGGAACAAGGCTTGATAAACTTTTTCATAAATCATTTGTTCACTGAGGTTAGGTATCTCACTATGATCAAATAATTTAAAGATTGAGGTATCCATACGGCCTTTAAAGGTTTTCTTTGTCCAAGGTGGATTGACTATGTAAGGAAATTGATGTTTTACTACAAACACATCAACCTTGGCTTTTTTAATTAGTTTCGCAATCGAAAATGTCGGCTTCATAAACCGTCCAGACGGGGAAATTTGACCTTCAAGGAAAATCGATAATATCCCTTTATTTTTAAGGACACGGAGTGATTTGAGGGTCGCTACCGCATCCGGTTGTAATAAGGCTTTAGGGATGGCTCTCGATACTCTTAAAAATTTACCTAATAGAGGATCAAAAAACATTTTATGTGCTGCTAAATAGTTCATACGTCGTGGATATAATGCGGTCGTCGTATAAATAAAATCATAGAACGATGTATGATTTGAGAGTGTAATAGCCGGTCCTTTGATGGGGGTCTTTTGAATGATTCTTTGGCCTTTAGCATACGCATAGAGCTTCAATAACCCCCCTAATGGCCAAAATAAGAATCCATTTGGCTTTTTCATTAGAGTGACGCTAATACCTTTTCTTTATCAGATGGATTTTCGATAGCTAACTTAATTTCTGCTTGTTTTTTCGCATCAATCTTATATTTTAAAGAAATATAAATACCTATGCTCATAAATACGAGTGGGGCTAATGTCATGATCCAAATAATCGCGGTTACTGCACTGTCGGGTTGTGATAATACAGGACCAGCACCAGGTTTTCTCTCTTCAAACTGGGCTAACCCTAGGACTGCCATGACTAAAGCTAATCCAACCGCTTGAGCTACTTTATTGATGAAATTGGTAAAACCACTCATTTGACCGTCTAGGCGGTCATTGAAATAAAGTTGTCCAGCATCCACGACATCGCCGTACATCGTATGAGGTACTAACCCTGGACCACTGATACCAATACCCATCACCGCAGCTAATACATACAGTAAAATAGGGTTCACATTGGCTGGAATGAATAAGATGAAGAGTGCACTTACCATCCAAAGGATTGAACCAAAACGATACGCATAAGTTTTACCATGTTTTTCAATCATTTTAATATAAACCGGTAAAGCAACGATTTGCATCGAGAACATAAGGGCTGCAGAAACTAGTCCGACAATTGAACCTGTTTGGTTAAAGGTTGCATCTTTGGTGATATGGAAATCCACATAGAAGAAAAATAATCCACTCATGATTGCCATCGCCATTTGAAGGACTAAAAACATCCCTAAATACTGTCTAAATGGTTTTAATCCCAAGGGTTTAACCATTTCTTTGATGCTAAACTTAGCTTCAATTGTTTTGGTTTGGATTTCTTCTTTCACAAATAAACCGGTGACTAAAACGGCGATAAAGAATAAGGCACCAAAGGATAAACTCATGACTTGGTACCCAACCGTTTCATCAAAAGCATTGACGATGATGCCTGGTACAGCCACGCACAAAATGGATGCGAAAATCGAGAATGCTAAACGGTAAGAGTTATAGCTCGCACGTTGTTGATAGTCACTAGAAATTTCTGAAGATAAGGAATAATACGGAATCATCACGGCAGTTTGAACCATCGTAAATATTAAATAAGACGTTAATACAGCCGTGACGCGTAAGACTTCATTTGAAATATTGTATGGGAAGAATAAGAAATACATCGATACTAAAATGAGGGGACTCACAAAGATTAAATACACCCTTCTTTTCCCCCATTTTGATTTGGTTCTATCTGAAATATAACCCATGAGTGGGTCAGTGATGGCATCCCAAATACGTGCGACTAGCATGACAACACTAATCATGAATGGGTCTAGCCCAACGGTTAATGCGAGAAATCCAGGATACAAAAAGTTGATGATGTTAAATGACCCACCACCAAAAACGTCAGCTGCAGCAAAAGCAAGTTTGCGGTTTAATGTATGTTTCATATGTGACTCCTTTGTTGTCTATTACTCACATTGTAGCATAGACACCAAAAAAACGAGAAAAAAACAAGCCTTTCGGGCTTGTTGATTACATATAGAGTTCTTCTGCAGATGGGATTAACGTGATTTTGACTTTTTCAATACGTTTACCATTCATCTTTAAGACTTCAAATTTAATATCCTTGGATTGATAGACTTCTTTTTCAACTGGGATATGGCCTAAGGCTTCAACGACCCAACCATTGACAGTTAAGACATCGAGTTCTTCATCTTTTCCAATCATTTCAAAGAATTTTTCAACATTGGCATTCCCCATGACAATGTATTCATGGTCATTGATTTTTTCAATCTCTTGGATGATGGTATCGTGTTCATCCCAAATTTCTCCGACGAGTTCTTCAAGGATGTCTTCAAGGGTAACTAGTCCAACGGTACCCCCAAATTCATCTAAGACGATGGCGATGTGCATTTTATTGACTTGAAGTTCTTTTAATAACGCATCAATCTTCTTGTTTTTGGTGATGTATAAAGCAGGTTTAATGATTTCATTGATATTTTTATTAGAGGTATATACGTAGTTATAAAAATCTTTGTGGTTGATGATCCCAATGATATGGTCGATATTACCTTCATACACAGGTAATCGAGAATATCCGGTTTCAACAAACACTTTTTGGATTTCTTCTTTGGTTGCGTCAATTGGGAGACATTCCATGTCCACACGTGGGGTATAAATATCGACGGCTTCAAGTTCTGAGAACTCAATCGCACTACGAATTAATGTACCTTCGGTTTCGTTGATGCCGCCACCTTCTTGGGCTTCATCCACAATCGTCAATAATTCTTCTTCGGTGATGCTACGATCTTCATTGGGTTTAATAATTTTAGACATCAACACTCTTAACTGTCTAAAGAAAAAATTGAACGGTAAAAATATTTTTTCTAAAAAACTGATGAGTGGGGCTGAAAACATCGCGAATTTTTCAGGATATTCTTTCGCAATCGTCTTTGGTGTCACTTCACCAAAAATTAAGACAACAACAGTGGTAACCACAGTAGAGGTGGTTGCCCCTAAATCCTGACCTAAGAGTTGAACAAATAGGATGGTTGCTAAAGACGCACTTAAAATATTTACAATGTTATTACCAATTAAAATGGTTGAAATCAACACATCATAATGTTCTTGCAACTTGAGTGCGAGGGTAGCGTTCTTGTGTCCTTTTTCTGAAAGGTTCTTCATACGAATGCGGTTCATGGTAGAAAACGCGGTTTCAGTTGCTGAAAAGTACGCTGATAAGAGGATGCTAATTACGATTAAAATCAAATAGATACTACTGTCACTGTCCATATATGGGCTTTTTAAATTCTCCTTGTGTGTAAATTTTTACGACATTCAGTATTATATCATATTACTTATAAAAATAATATACATATACGCACACGCGGAAAAGAAAAACACCTAATTTCTAGGTGTTAGTGTTGGTGTTTGCAGTCGCAATCCGCATCATTCTTGCAGTCACAATCCTCATGATCGTGTCCACATTCACAGTCGCCTTCATGGTCATGGTGATGCCCACAAGCACAGTCTTCACCGTGTTCATGGTCATGTTCGTGGTCATGTCCACAGCCACAACCGCCTTCGGATTCATTAAATTCTGCTTCATCTAAGAACATCAATTCGCCGTTTTCGACGTAGATGGTGATGAGTTCAGTTCTCGCTAAGGTTTCTTCTTCCATAACGACTGGAATTTCATTGAAGGTGTAAACTTTGTCGCCATCTTCAACATTACCTAAACCGAATTGAACGGTTGAATCCCCACAAGAACAGTGGTACATTAATCCTGCAATCACGCAGTTAAAATTTTCTTTTTTTAAGATATCTTGTAATAAAACTTTTGCTTCATTTGTAATGATCATTATTTTGGTTTCCTCTCATAAATCCAATATATTATATGATATTTGATTGGTTTTTACAATCATAATCCTCTGAATTAGTTTTGTGTCAGTACATACTGCTTAAATGAATTTAATATTTGTTGCCAGCCCTGTTTTTGAAGTTCAACACTATTCTCTGTTTCTGCATCAAATATCACTTCTACGGTAACAAATTTTGCTTTTTGAGTGAACTTAACTTCAACAATACGATCATCTAAAATGCGATACTTGATGTATTTTAATGGTTCGATTGCTAAAAATTCACCTTCAAATTCAAAACCAAAGGAATGATCTTTAGCTCTCATTGGATAGTTGAAAAAACCACCTACTCTAAAATCACTCTTCGAACCGACTGTTTCCCAATCGTCGGTGGCGTGATTCCACTTGTCAATATGTTTTGGGGTTATGTATGTTTTCCAAATGACATCAATGGGTTTTTGAATGTCTGTTTGAATCGATATTTTCACAATATCACCTCTTTAACTTCATTTTAGAATAAGGTTATTTCTAGTAAAAGTTATTTGCTTATAATCAGTCGTTTTTCTAATTAAGTAGCTTTATTCGCTATTTTAGGGGTTTTTTAGTATAATGATTGTCGGTGATACTATGGAACATGCAAAACGCTTAACCCAAGTCTTTCAAACAGAAGACGTTAAAATCGAACATATTAAAGAAAAAGGCATTTCTATCAATAAATACATCGCAGATTCCGGCTATTGTTCAAGACGAAAAGCCGATGAACTCATCCAAACTGGGGTTGTAACTTTGAATGGTGAAATTGCGAAACTAGGGATGCGTGTGGAAAAACACGATGTTGTAAAAATTGAAGATACTGTTATTAAACCGATTGAAGATAAAGTCTATATCGTCTTAAATAAACCAGAAGGGATTGTTTGTACGACTGAGCGCTATATTGAAAACAACATCGTTGATTATATGAACTTAGATGAAGTAATATTCCCGATTGGTAGACTCGATAAAGATTCTAAGGGTTTGATTCTCCTCACCAATGATGGCGATATCGTCAATAAAATATTAAGAGCGGAATACGGACATGAGAAAGAATATTTAGTCGAAGTCGATAAGCCACTGACCAAATCCTTCATTGAATACATGGAAAATGGGGTTGTGATCTTCAACCTAAAAACCAAAAAATATCAACAAACCGAACCGTGTAAACTCATTCAAGAGGACGATACCCATTTTAGGATTATTTTAAAACAAGGTATGAATCGTCAAATTAGACGAATGACCACAGCGCTAGGCTATGAAGTGGTTGCTCTTGAACGTATTAGAATCATGCATATCACTAAAGACAATTTACCCTTGGGTTATTATCGTTATTTGACCAATGATGAATTAAAAACACTCAATCAAAGCATTCAAAAATAAGGGGCACATCCGATGATGTTCCCCTGTTTTATTATTTGATTTCAAAATATACCGATGTCATACCAGTCGCTGTACGGTAGAATACTTCATAGGTTCCTGTTTGTTCAAGACGAACCAAATGAGGTAAATAAACATAAGCACCACCATTATAACTCATATACATATACGCATTCGCCATATCTAAATTGATGAGGACTGGTTCTATATAAATCCCATTCATTGTAACCCCAGTTAGTGGTGGATAAGTTCGAATACGATGCACGACATTCATATAAGTAGTGCCTTCTGGATTTGAGAAATAATCGCCGGCACTGATGAATGATCCATTACCAGAATAAGTCGATTTTTGAACGGATGTTCCATCAAAATATTGGAGATATTGAATCCCTGAACCCACATAATAATCATATGGATAAGAGATATCGGTTGTCGTCTCAGAAACTGAAAATGCGATAGAGGCTTGATACACTTGTTCAGTGGCTTCATAGGTCATCACATAAATGATATTACTATAATGAATTTTTGAATTAACAACCACGTAGCTTCTCACATAATACGACTCGCGATCGTCAAAGGATAAAGAATCTGTTGTGCTCAATAATCCATTCGAAGCATTGTAATCGGCATCCACATCGTGGACAGTGGGTACACCTTTCATGAGAGCAAAGGTGTTCTTTGAATACAATACCCCACCATCGGTAATGTTATAGGTGTAACGGTCTTCGTGTAAGAGGGTCAATGTAAACTGTAATTTCACTGTGGATGGACTCAATACTTGGGTATAGAACCATTTTGAATTCACAAATGGTTTATCAAATTTAAGTTTATATAAATGGAGGTATTGCTCATTGGTAGCTAAATCAGTGACGATGATACGATGTGTGCCTTGAGAACTGATATGACTATAACTTTGATATGAATTGAGATTATCTTTCGCTTCATAACCCGTTAATACTTCATAATAGAACACAGAATGATTGCCAATTTGCGGTTCACTGATGTAATACTCTCCTCCAGAAACAACGCCACTTAAACCAATGCTACTACCCCCTTTAACCACATGAATGGTTTCAAAGGATTGAACATCACTATAAAGGATTGTTTCTTCAAAACGTAGATATAATCGGACATAATAGGTTGTGGTTTCTTTAAGGGCTTCCGTATTAAATAAATAATCGATAAAAGGAACATTACCTGAGAATGGAACATCTGATACTTTAAGAATGCCTCTTTGTTGATAGCTTAAAGCATTGGTTTCTCCATACAATACACCAAATTCAGTCATCGATTCTTGAAGATTTTTGGCTTGTTTAAAGTTGAATACATCAATGTAAGCTTGTACTGTCATAATTTGATTAATTTGATAAACATCATCAAACATCGAATTGTCATAGACATCGATATTGGTAAAGTACGATGGGTATTCGATTTCATCATAATTAAATAGCCAGATGGCATATAGGGTAAAACTATTTTGTACAGGGGTGTCAAAGTCATATAATACATCGCCTGATGGGGTCAATGAGAAACCTTCAAGACGGTATCCTTCACGAACAGGGGTAACAGACATGCCTTCAAGAGTGTCATTTTCTTTAACCGTTTCTGTAATCGTGCCACTTTGAGGTGCACCATTTAAATCGTACGTAATCGTGTAAGTTTGTCCAAGGACTTCATAACCTGCATAAAGTATCGTATTGGCATAAATCGGTTCAGCAAAGTCACAAAATTCTGTTAATGTAGCATCATAAAACCAACCGGTAAATGTATAACCTTCTTTGGTTGGTTCTGTTTCTGGTAGATTTGGAATCCCACCATGGATGACTTCTTGATCTTCGAAACTACCGATACCGCCTTGTACATCAAAGGTCACAGTATACAGTAGTTGACTGCTCGTAATGGCATGTACATAGAAGTTTTTACTTACCGTTTCATCATCAATCGTCACTGTGAGTGTGACTAGATATACTTCATCAACTTCTACTGTAATTTGATTCCCTGTGAGGACTACTGGCTGATTAGCTTTGTTTTTTACAGTAATCTCAAGCGTAGCTCCATGAACTTTGACAAGTTCACTCCAGTTCTCAATACTATACTCTAATTGGTAAATGCCCGCTGGGACATCAATTTTATCGCTTGCTGTCATTTTCACAGAAGCGATATCAAACGTTTTTGGTTGGTCACAACCCGTAAGCACAAAAAAAAGGCTAACGAGTATCCCAATGATACTTGCTAATTTCTTCATCTTTCCACTTTCTTTCTATTTTAGAATTATTCTACTCCTGTCTTATATAAAAGACAATTTTTATTTGTGGTTTTTTTAATCTTTTTTAATTTTTATGTAATATTCACAGAAAACAGCCATAAAAAAGAAAAAAGCACCCTAAAGTGCTTCGATTTGTGTCATTTCATAACCTTTGTTTTTAGCTAATATGATGAGCCTTCGAATGGTCATCGGTTTTTGGAACTCAATCTCTAAAGTCTTTTCTTTATAGTTCTCTTTAACTTGTAAAATATCCATATTTGATTTTAATCCAATCAGTAGCATCTGGGCACAATGGCCACAGGTACAATCTTGACAAGTTAAATTAGGGACTAAAAATTTTGCTTGCATCAACTTACCTCTTCTACAATGACTCGATTTCGACCTTCGTTCTTCGCTCTATATAGGCGTTTATCGGCACATATAATCCAGTCATCCGTTGTTTTAATACATTCCCTCGGTATGAATAATCCACCAATGGAGATGGTCATATTGATGGGTTGATTTTGATACATAAATGGGTAATTTTCGACTTTTTTACGTAGTCTTTCAGCGACTTCTTTGACCGTATTGATTTGGAAAGCGTCGATGACATAGACAAATTCTTCACCGCCATAACGAGCGACAAAATCTTGATTACCACGTTCTTCTTTGAGTAAACTGGCTACTTTTACAAGAATTTCATCACCACAAGCATGACCGTAAGTATCGTTGATTTTCTTAAAGAAATCGACATCGATCATGAGTAAACCGAATGGTCGTTTGGTTCGTTGAAAGATGGCTCGTTTTTCTTCAATATAATCATCAAAAGCAACTCGGTTATTTACCCCTGTTAAATAATCGGTTCTCGCAAGCTGTGAGAGTGTCTTTTGAGCATCATTCGCAATGCGAATATAGTAATAGGCAGAATTCGCAACCCCGGTAATATTTAAAAAGACGTTAAGGATATGGAAAAATATAATCCATGCATTAGATAAAGGGTAAAACGGGGGGTTATTAATCGCGTAAATAAATGTGAATACGAACAATATAATCTGAATGACGATACCCACAAGTTTAAGTGAGGGACGCCATTTCGTATAGACGATTAACACGCTCATATTGAAAAAATAATACATGAACCCAGAGGCTAACCCAAATAGTAATACTTGAATTACCCCTAATGCAGTAATGGTTGCGATAAAAAGAAATGCTGACAATCCGTATTTTTTTCGTTTGTTTAAATACACAGCAGCGAGTGCGATGATCATCCCGATGAGATTACCATAAAAAGATACCATACTACCGGTGAAAAATATGATTGGGATGATGATAAAATCGGCTGCGATGGTCGATAAGTAAACAAGGTTTGCTTGATGGTAGTATTGTCTTGTTTCAATATCGATGTAATTTTGTTTAACATTCATATAATGGCCTCGAAACAATGCTTATTGTTTCTTTTTCTTAGGTTTGACAACAATGTGTGGTAATAAAGCATCAATGGCATGTTTCGTTAAGTCATCGTCATCAATATCGAGTAAGTAGTGTAGTTTAGCCCCTTTATAAGGATAGCCTTGTTCACTGTTTTTTAGAATTTCTTGAGTGGATTCATGAATTTTGATATAGGGTTGATCATCACAGATGAGTAAAAGGGGTTTTGCATCAATATACACCATGTATTCCCCAAACATTTTACGATAACTGACATCATAAAATCGTTTGAGTCTTTCAACCACATAGCTAACATAGTCTTGTGAACTTGCCATTAGGACACCTTCTTATTAATGTCATTCGCTGCGAGTCTACCGGTAGATAAAGCAATCGTGATATTGAATCCACCAATAGGTCCTTGTAAGTCTGTAGATTCACCAACGAAATATAAACCAGGATGCTTGATGCATTCCATGGTCTGTGGATTGAGTTCTTTGACATCAATCCCACCGGCATTGACGAATGCTTTTTCTTTCACTTCAACTGAATCAATTGGGATTTCAAATGCCTTAAGCATCTTTTGAATCGCTTCGATTTCTATCTTTTTCATGTCGGATACTCGTTTATTAGGTATACCGGTTGAATCTAATACCATTTTCGCCAAACGTTTAGAGGTGAGTTCTTCTAATACGCTTAAGATCATGTCTTTCGTTTGTCTTCGTTCAGCTATGAGGGTTGTTGGATCTAACTCGGCAAGTTCGATATAAAGTTTGACTGGTTCTTTTTGTAGTCTTTCATAAATCAATTCTGATAAGTGTAAAATAACTGGGCCTGATACACCAAAATGGGTAAAAAGAATATCGCCTTCATGTATTTTTTTATCGTTATTGATACGTATTTTCGTGGTGAGTGATACCCCTTGTAGATCTGCATAGTCGGATTTGACTTTATTAGAGAATAGGTAGGTCTCTGCAGGGGTGTAGGGTTTATAATTAATACCTAAGTGTTTCGCAAACACCAAAGCATCGCCACTGGAACCCATTGAAGGGTAAGCATTGGATCCAACTGAAACGATGATGTGTTTGGTCAGATAGGTTTCTTTGTCGGTTTCAACGACATAGAAATTATCTTGTTTGTAGATTTTTTTAGCCGGTTCATTATAATGGATTCGTTCGGTTTTAATCCCTTTAAGTAAGGCATCTAAAACCGACTGGCTTTTGCCGGTTTTTGGAAAATACTTAAAGTTTTGCTCGAGTTCAAGTTCTAATCCTCTTAAGTTAAAAAACTGAATGACGTCTTTAGGACCAAACTGTGTTAGTGCTGGATACAAAAAACGCTTATGGGCTACATTTAAAGATTCGATGAAATCACGAACCGATAGGTTATTTGTAATATTACAACGTTTACCCCCGGTTAAGAGTAATTTTTTGCCGACTTTATCATTTTTCTCTAATAGAATATAGTTTTGATGTCCTTCAAGCTGGTTACAGGCCATCAGTCCACCTGGTCCACCACCGATGACAATGCAGTCATAGATCATTTTATCACTCCATAAATTATTATAACGTAAATCACCCCAAATCAAACGAAAAAGCGCGGTAAAGTCCGCGCTTTTCCTTGTGGGAGTTGCTAGCACCCCGTACTAGCAACCAATATACGGATAGTTCATTCATTTTATCGGTAGATTTTTTACAAAGTTTCTATTTTCTTAAAAGCATATGCTTTGAATATCCTCAGATATTTATTTATAGTATAACTAGCGCATTGGAGGATTTATTATGCAGGATTATCGTGTTTTACTCTATTATCATTATGTGAGAATTGAAGATCCACAAGCCTTACGTGAAGAACATTTAGCTTACTGTCAAAGCATTGGTTTATTGGGTCGTATTTATATTTCAGAAGAGGGCATTAACGGTACAGTATCTGGTAAAACAGAACAGGTTCAAACCTACATCGATTGGATGGAAAATCATCCATATTTTAAGGGTGTCACATATAAAATAGATGAAGCCGATGCCCACGCGTTTAAGAAGATGCATGTCCGTGTTAAAAATGAGTTGGTCAATTTTAGTTTAGAAGATGACATCAATCCAAAAGAACTCACCGGGCGTTATGTGGAACCAAAAGAATTCTTTGAACGCATCCATGATGAAGATACCATCATCATCGATGCGAGAAACGATTATGAATATGATTTAGGGCACTTTAGAGGTGCGATTAAACCTGAAATCAAACGTTTTAGAGACTTACCAAACTGGATAAGAGAAAATAAAGAACAATTCAAAGGAAAGAAAATCCTGACGTATTGTACGGGTGGTGTTCGCTGTGAGAAATTCTCCGGTTGGCTCAAACGTGAAGGCTTTGACGACGTCGGGCAACTTCATGGTGGGATTGTGACCTATGGTAAAGATTCAACCGCTCAAGGGGCGTATTGGGATGGACAGTGCTATGTGTTTGATAACCGTATTGCTGTACCAATCAACAATGTAAATCCAACCATCGTGGGTAAAGACTACTTCACTGGTGAACCGTGCGAACGCTACATCAACTGTGCAAACCCAGATTGTAATAAGCAAATCTTGTGTACGCCTGAAAATGAAAAGAAATACCGCGGTTCATGTTCAGATGCCTGTCGTGTTCACCCAAGAAATCGATTTAAAGACTAAAAGGACCGTCGAGGTCCTTTTATTTTGGTCTTTCCATTGGGATAATCTCGCCAATGACTGCGTAATTTGAGCCTGCTAAACGGCTGATCGGTTCTAGTTTTTCAATGTTGATTCGCCCTTGTTCATAGATGGATCCGTCAATATGGTATTTTACAATTCGACCGATAATCAAATCTGTGGTTACGATATCATTTGATGAAAAAGTAACATGTTTTTCTAAGATACATTCGAATCGAACTTTAGGTTCTAATAGTCCTCTAACTGAAATCACTGAACTTGGGGTTGTATGAAATTGCGTATAAGGAAGTTCACTCTCATTTGGACCTAAAATCGGGCAGTTTCATTGATATCTTTTAAGGTCTCTTTTTCAACACTATGGACAACAAAAGCTTGTTGATTTATGATGTTTCTTGTTGTGTCTTTTGGCATACCTGTCTTACGCTAAATGGTTAACGCGATTAATGTTCTTATAACAATAAAACCCGTCTCCGGGTTTCATCTTATTTGTCTTTTTTAAGTGCGATGATGCACATGACTTCAAACATCATCAATAACATCAAGTCTCTACCAAATGTCAATACTGCTGCTATTTCGAGATACAAGGATTCTACCCAAGCCATATTGAATTCGAATGCTTGTACCACGGCTACCAACGAATCCGCATTTTCAATTAAAGGTAAAAAGTAGAAAATGGTTGTAAGTGCGAGTAGCGCAGATAATATTAATCTTAATAGTGCTCTCATTATAATATCCCCCTATACTATGCTTTGCTATATTATAACGCTATTTGAGTAAAAACAACTAGTTATTTCATGATTATTTCGAATATTTTTTACACAAGACTTCAAAATCAAAGTTACTCATTTATTTTTAGTGAATTATGTTAAGATAATTATAACGAGGTGATTGTATGATTCGTTTCGGATTAATCGGTGCTGGCGCGATTGCCCATGCATTTTCCAAAGCTTGTAAAGGTTGTGGATTTCCACTTGAAGCTGTGGCGAGTAGGTCTTTAGAAAAAGCAATTTCATTTCAAAAACAGTATGGATTTAATAAAGCTTATGGGGATTATGAGTCATTATATAACGATAACGATGTGGATGCGATTTATGTCGCGACACCCCATGGCTTACATTATGAACAAATGCTTGACATCTTAAAACACAAAAAACACATTTTGTGTGAAAAATCCTTTACCTTAAATGCGACCCAAGCGAAACACATCTATGATTTAGCGAAGGAACAAAACGTTTTTGTCATGGAAGCGATGTGGACAAGATTTTTACCAGTGACTTTAGATGTGTTAAAGATAGTTCATTCTGATATGATTGGTCATATCCATTCTATGCGTGTTGATTTCGCATTTAATACCCCACCAAATGAAGCTTCTAGATTATATAATCCAGAACTAGGTGGTGGCGCATTGCTAGATGTAGGCATTTATCCAATCACTTACGCCAACCTCTGTTTTGGTGTTCCAATTCAAATTCATGCCAAAGCACTCATGGCCCCTACAGGTGTGGACGGGTCTATCGATATTGAATATACCTATCCAGATCATAAAGCCATCTTACACGCTTCAGTGATGGTTGAAGGTGGTAAGGATGCGTATATATATGGTGATAAAGGTTTCATTAAAGTACCTTCATTTTGGGGAGCTGAGGAAGCTTTTGTTTATGATTTAAATCATCAGTTGATTAAACATATTTCAATCCCTCATCGTGTGAATGGTTATGAATATGAAATCGAAGCTTTTATGAAAGCCATTCAAGATGAATCCTATCGAACACCTTATATGAATGTTGAGGATAGTCTAGAAATATTGACACAAATGGATTATATTAGGCAAATCATTGGTCTTAAATATCCAAATGAGGGCTTGAAATGAAACTGTCCTATATCGTATATATCGCTGCTTCTTGTTTCGTGGTTGGATTACTATCATTCATTCTAAACCGATTTGGTATTTTGACATTACTAGATGGGTTAACCACTTTCAATAGTTATGCTTATTTAATACCCATCGGTGCTTTAATCATTTATGTCATTATTGTTGTATCGGCTCAAAGATTACTTCAAGTAATCCTAACATTATTTTTGATTTTTACGGGTATGGTGTTTATGGTGATAGTCATCATTGAAACCCCTAATAAGAAACACATCTCAAACACAAATATCATCGTTGAAAATCGAACATTCATTTTTTCAGGTACACAACATTTTTATCAAAAAGAGGGTTTATTTTACACAACCATCTTTACCTGTGAAATGGGTGAGAATGCTTATTGTAACTATGAGGTTATTGGTGATGAACTTGTGATTACCTATGGTTATGAAGGATTAGATTCATTTACAAAAATTATCTCACTTAAGGAGGACTAACCATGTCTAAAATTCAATTATCATTTTTCTCACCCACATTAGAGATGAACACATCTCTGACCGTATTGGTACCAGATGATTTAAAAAAGAACGAAAAACTTCGTCCTTTCTATGTCTTACACGGCTATAATGGGGATCATCAAGACTGGACCCGATTAACCGCAATTGAACGCTATATGCGCAACCGTCGTACCTGTGTGATTATGCCCTCTGGTTTTAATGCCTACTATACAGACCACCAAATTGGATTACAGTATTATACCTACTTTACGAAGGAATTGGTCCCATTCATAGAACGACTATTCCCGGTTCAAAAAGAAGCCTATATTTTGGGTCTATCCATGGGTGGGTATGGTGCACTCAAATTCGCCTTAAGTAACCCAAAGAAATTTGTGAAAGCGGTCAGTCTATCTGGTGTCATGAATCCGGACTTCATCCGCAGTTTACCATGGATGTCACATCGTTTGGTTCAGTTTGATTTGATGTTTGGAGATAAAGCTCGTGGTAAAAATGATTTAAGAGCTTTAATTAAAAAGGACTTAAAAAAAGGTGTTTTACCAAAACTTTTATTAACCTGTGGGGTTAATGATTTCTTAGTTGAAGATAACCGTTCATTTGAAGTGTTCTTAAAAGAAAACCAAGTCCCTCATACCTTTATTTTTGATGAAGGTGAACACAACTGGGAGTATTGGGATCGCGGCATTCAAAAAGCATTACCTTGGTTGTTTGATTAGTATAAAAGCCCTGAAATTTCAGGGCTTTTCTTATTTTAGTAGTGTTTTTAATTCTCGAATATCGTTAATTTGATAGGTAGAATCTTTGAATTCTTCTTCTTTGCCATAACCGTATAAACAAGCTACAGTGTCTATTCCGTTTGCGTGACCCGATTCCATATCATGGATTCGGTCACCAACCATCAGGATTGGTTGAGGTAAGTTGTCTTTGAGTTTTTTAAGAATATTTTTTTTAGGGATATACTCATACATTTCAGAGGAAACAAAGTGATCAAAATAACGATCGAGTTTGAATTCATTTTTATTGATTTCCATGTAGTAGTTTTTGGAATTTGAAAGATAGACTAGGGTATAGCCTTGTTGTTTTAAATACGCTAAGGTATCAAGTGCCCCTTCAAACAAAACCCCTTCATGGTTTAGAATCGAATCTCGCATCGCTTCACCGATCATTTTGGAGACAATCGCGATAACGGATTCCGGTAGTGCTGGTTTAAACGATGCCCACATTTCAGGTGGATTTTGTCCTAAGAAACGTTTGACTTCATCTTTGGACCAGTCTTTTTTCGGTTGATAGCCATGTTCTACAAGGTAGTCATAGGCTTTTAAGAAAGCTTTGTAATAGATTTGAATACTATCATGGATGGTGCCATCATAATCCAAGCAGATGGTTTTATACGGCATAAGTTATTCCTTGAATTTGAGCATGTGGCCCATTTTGTCTTTTTTAGTCTTCATGTAGAATTCGTTACGTTCGTTATGATTGAGTTGGATGGGCTCTCTTGAGGTAATTTCAATACCATAGCCAGTTAAACCGGATAGTTTTAATGGATTATTGGTCATGAGTTTAACTTTGGTCACGCCTAAATCATTTAAGATTTGAGCACCAATACCATAATCTCTTAAGTCTTCAGCGAACCCTAAAGCTAAGTTCGCTTCCACGGTATCCATACCTTGGTCTTGAAGATTGTAGGCTTTAATCTTGTTGATTAAACCAATCCCGCGACCTTCTTGACGCATGTACACAAGTACACCTTTACCCGCTTTTTCAATCTTGTCTAATGCAGCTTGGAGTTGTTCACCGCAGTCACACTTCATCGAACCGAAGGCATCCCCAGTTAAACATTCTGAGTGAACTCTAACTAAGACTTCATCGCCAGGTTTGATATCGCCTTTAACAAGCGCTACGTGGTGTTCACCACTAATCGCGTTTTCAAAGCCGATCATTCTAAATTCACCATGGCTGGTTGGTAAGTTCGCTTCAGCGGCACGCTTAATGAAGTTTTCACTGCGTTTACGGAATTCGATTAAGCTAGAAACCGCAGTCCATTTGACACCGAGTTTCTTTGCTAGATCTCTCAGTTCATATAAGCGGTAAGGTTCGCCTGTTTCTTTTAAAATGATGGAGGTTACACCGGCTGGGTATAATCCTGCGAGTTTAGCGAAGTCGACAGATGCTTCTGGTCTTCCGGCACGTTTTAAGACCCCACCCTGGCGGTATTGAATCGGGAATATAACCCCAGGTTGATTAAACGTATTAGGTTTGGTTTCAGGGTTGATAATGGCTTGAATGGTTTTTAACCCTTTTTCGGTTTTATCACCCGTACAGTTGAGTTCAACAGACATGACTTTCGCTGTTTGATACGCTGTGATGGTTTGTTCATAAAGCGCTTGAATGCCTAACGCATGGAAACGTTCCTTTTCGGTCGTGATGTTGATGATTCCTTTCGCATAGGATTCCATCAATTTTAGGGTTTGTGCGGTGATTTTTTCAGCAGCAACTACAAAGTCACCGGTGTTGTCTTCATCATAATCATC
>CAZXLG010000010.1:0-26286 GCA_964641335.1 uncultured Paracholeplasma sp. | reverse complement strand
AATGAATCTAGGCACAGTTTTCGATTGTGGCTAAGTCATGATAAGGGCTTCTTTTGTTCTGGTCATAGCGACGAATAATAGTCTGCGCTCTTCTTCTATATCGATTTTATATGCACGAGAATCATCAGTAATACCAATGATAAAAACCACTTTGAACTCTAGACCTTTAGCCTGGTGGATTGACAAGCATTCGAGATCTTGATAATAGGATAAAGCGAGGAGTCGTTTGATTTCATTGCTTTGAAAATGATTTCTAACCAGTACAATCATGTCTTTTATTTGGATTTTTTCATGGACAAAATATTGAATTTTTGAAAAAACAAATTCGGCTTCTTTCTTAGTATCACTAAACATATGGTATTCTAGGCTTCCATCCATACTTTTATGTGCTACCAAATCCTTTTTGATACGTTTCCGATTATGGGCAATTAGCTTATTTGAATGATCGATAACTAATTTAGGACACCTATAAGAATCATTAAGTGAGTGTACCGTACAGTTAAAGTCCTTTATGATTTTTGATACCATAGTGGACTGAGAACCACGAAAAGCATAGATGGATTGATCGGGGTCTCCAACAAAGACCAGTGAAGTATGTTCATTTACCAATTGTTTGAGGATATTAACCTGAATAATTGACATATCTTGTGCTTCATCTACTAATATGTACAAATACTGATTTTGTAGGCCTGTTCTGAAGCTAATTTCTTTCAATTTGTTATAGAATTCAATCTCAAGATCAATATAGTCAAATAGGTTAAAACGTGTTAAAATGGCATTATAGTTAGATAATGGCTTGGTTGTCATATTCTTAAAAGTCAAAACACCTTTTTTAGCCAGTATTTCTGTCAACATTTGTTGATCATACTGTTGGAATATTGGTGAATCATAGTCTACAAGTGTTTTTGAAAAAAAGCAGTCAGAATGAGAAAATGCCAACCCATGAAATGTCTTAATGACGGGATTATCAGTGCTTCGAATAAATCGTTTTTTTATATCATTCACTGATTTGGTTGTAAAGGAGATCACCAAAATCGATTGTGGAATGGCATTTTTCGACAAAAGATATAAAATCCGATGGAAAATTACGGTTGTCTTGCCTGTACCAGCTCCAGAAACGACAAATATTGATTTTTCACTGCTTTCAACGATTTTTCTTTGATTATGATTTAACATGAATTTTTTACCCTCATTTTATATATACAATTAATAGTTATTTTTTACTCTATTTTTACTTTCCCCCTATATAGCGTATGAAACATCTTTCATTACTTGATAAAAACTATCTATAAAATCTCTACATATGATAGTATATCGTTCTACTTGATCCTTTATACTCAATGACTGTAAAATATGCATGCTTTTAAATAGGTATCAATAATTCATAGATACCTCGATTTTTGTTCATTTTTGATGGATTACTAGATAATGGCTCAACCATCATACTTGGTTATTTTGAAAAGTCACTTTTTAGCCACTTTATTGACTGTTCACACCTACTCATGAGTGTGACGGATGAGATCAGTAATGTTCTATAACACTTTAAAATTTTGATATATATTTTGAATTTCAAACATATTTTATAATAGCGTATTGATGCGGTTTTCTAATATCTTACTGTTTACAATTTATTTTAAAATTTTATAACGCTATTGTAGCGTAAGTCTAATTTCCCGAGTTTTCATAAAAATTGACCGATTCTGACCCTTTTTTTATTTGAAACTTCATTGTCACTTTAGTATAGTAAAAGAAAGAGGCTTTTTTGAGCCTCTTTCTCATTATATTGATATTGGTTATTTTAAATATGAATAAATATTCTAATTACCTGATTTAACCTTCTTCAAAGCTTGATGACCAGTTGTAAACAATTTGATACCAAACTCAATAGAAAATGCTACTCGTGTGATGTCTTCGTTTTTCATAACAACGACACCTTTACCATATTTTTCATGGACCACTGTGTCACCAACTTTGATATCATCCTGAGTGACTTCCTCAGGGTATTCTCTTTCTACAACGAGACGTTTATCTTTTGGTTTTTCGAGTCCCATATCTTCAATAAAACGTGATGGTTGGTTGTACTGAATTTGTCCATAACGGAACCTTTGTTTAGCATAAGAAAGAATGAGTCTTTCTTTTGCGCGAGTGACACCGACATAAGCAACACGTCTCTCTTCCTCGATTTCTGTAAATGATCCTGAAATGTCACTAGGGAACACAGTTTCTTCTAAAGCAACCATAAATACGGCTTTAAACTCGAGTCCCTTAACTTGGTGGATTGTAGCAACCTTCACGGTGTTTTTATCATCTTCTAAATCGAGGTCTGTCTTTAAAGCCATATCATCAAGAATCTGTTCTATCTTCTCTAAGTTCGTCCCTTTATAGTCTACAGACCCATTATAGAAAATAGATTTAAGTTCTTGAATATTATCGTAACGATCTTTACCTTCATTTCCTTCTAGTCTAAGCATTTCCTCATAACCAGTGAGTTGAAGTGTAAGGTCTACAATTTGTGTTAAGTCATAAACTTGATTAATCTCTTCCCTTAAAACTTTAATCATTTTTTTGAATTCATATAATGCATCTTTAGTTTGACCACCGACATTCAAATGGTCAATCGCTTCATACATGGAAACATGATGAATCGCTGCATAAGACTCCAATTTTGAAATGGTGGTGTTTCCGATTTTACGTCTTGGCGTATTGATGATTCGCTTAAGGGAAATATTATCGTGTTCAAATAAGGCGAGTCTGATGTAGGATAACATGTCTTTGATTTCTTTTCTGGAGAAGAATGAGATACCCCCATAAATAATGTAGGGAATGTTGTATCTTAAGAAGGCTTCTTCAAAAATACGACCAATAGCATTACTTCGATATAACACAGCGATATCTTTAAACTGATATCCACCACTAACTAATATCTCAATCGCTCTTGCGACAAAGTAAGCTTCATCTTTATCAGACTCTCTAACTTCCTTGATGACAAGTGGTCCATCGCCCAAATCCGATTTTAGTTTCTTGTCTGTTTTACGATTTCGATTATTCGCAATCAAGCTATTAGCTGCGTTTAAGATGTTCATCGATGAACGGTAGTTTTCATCTAGGACAATGACTTTAGGTTTAAAGTCACTTAAGAAGAATGTATAGTTCTCGTAGTTCGCTCCTCTAAATCCATAGATGCTTTGATCTGGGTCCCCAACGATAAATACATTTTTGTACTTATCTCCTAGGAGTCTAATGAGTTCATATTGAATAATGTTGGTGTCTTGAAATTCATCGATTAGGATATATTTATATTGCTCTTGATAAAAGCTGAGTACAGCTGGAAACTCTCTCAATATTTTAAGTGTAAAGTTTAAAAGATCATCAAAGTCCATAGAATTGTTGGATTTGAGATATTCATTATACTTAATGAAGATTTTTTCTTCTTCGTATTCTAAGGTATCGTATTGCCCGTTTTTGACTTTGGAGAAATAATCCTTTAGTCGATTTGAATTATAGCGATTAGGGTCCAAATTTAACTCTTTGACAGTGTCTCGAATGACCTGTTTAGAATCATCTTCATCTAGAATCAAATAGTGTCTTGTATAAGGTTCACCTAAGTGTTCAATCTCATCTCTTAAAAACCGCGCACAAAAACTATGAAAGGTAGATATCGTTGGGGCGAATCCTTGAGGTCCGATGAGGTCAACGACACGTTCTTTCATTTCACGTGCAGCTTTATTTGTAAATGTGACGGCTAGAATAGAGGATGGGAAAATGTTCTTTTCAATCATCATCGCAATTCTATAAGTGAGTGTACGCGTCTTGCCAGAGCCAGCTCCGGCAACCACCGCTACCGCACCTTCAATCGCGTTTACAGCTTCTTTTTGATGACTATTGAGTCCTTTTAAATCCATAGATGAGTCTCCTTAAATTGAAAAGGGGGATTAACCCCTTTTATTTTTGGAATGAACTTTTGAGTTCAACGATACGATTGAGTTGAACGTTGTCTTTGGTGGATACCTTATCAAACGTGAAATACCCAACACGCATCAATTGGAATGATTTGGTTGGTAAGGCTTCGTTGAATGCTGCTTCAATGTAACCATGTTTCTTAATCCAGGAATCTGGATTTAATCTTTCCATAAATGGGGTTTCGCCATCGAACACAAGTGGTCCAAAGAGGTTGAATTGTGTTTTAATCGCGTGATGTGCAGATACGAAATGGATGGTTCCATTGGGTTTTCTCGCATCAAAACCTGAACCTGATTTCGTTTCAGGGTCATAGGTAGCGAGAATTTCTGTGATGTTTCCGGAAGCATCTTTAATCACTTCTGTACATTTAATGAAATACGCATGGAATAGTCTAACTTCAATATCTTTCGCTAATCTCTTCCAGTTTTTATTTGGTTTTTCTTCAATGAAGTCTTCTCGATCAATGAAGAGGTGTCTACCGAAATATACATTACGATTACCGAGTTCTGGACGATTCACATCGAATGGTACAGAAAGGGTTTCGACTTTGTCTTCTGGATAGTTTGTGATGGTTACCTTAAGTGGGTCTACAACACCCATCATTTTAACTGTGGATACAGATAAGTCATCTCTTAAGAAGGATTCTAGCATTTCTGTAGATACGGTTGTGTTGATTCTAGATAAACCAGTACCTAAAATAAAGTTGCGAATCGCATCAGGCGTATAACCTCTTCTTCTCATACCTGAAAGGGTAGGCATTCTTGGGTCGTCCCAACCAATGACTTTCTTTTCATCGACAAGTTGTTTCAAGTAACGCTTAGACATCACCGTATTTTCAATCGATAAACGACCGAATTCGATTTGTCTTGGTACTAAAGGCATTTCAGTTTCTCTGACAACCCAGTCATAAAGTGGTCTATGATCTTCAAACTCTAAGCTACATAATGAGTGCGTAATACCTTCAATAGCATCTTCAAGTGGATGAGCATAGTCATACATTGGATAGATACACCACTTTTTACCTGTATTGTGGTGTTCTGCGTAACTAATACGATAAAGGACAGGGTCACGCATATTCATATTCGGCGATGACATATCAATCTTCGCACGAAGCACAACTTCGCCTTCTTTAAATTCGCCATTTTTCATGGCTTCAAAGAGTCTTAAGTTTTCTTCAATCGGGCGATTACGATTTTTAGATTCAATCCCAGGGGTAGTTAAATTACCTCTAGTCTTAGAAATTTCTTCTGCCGTCAAGTCATCGACATAGGCTAATCCTTTTTTGATCAATAGAATAGCGCGGTCATACATTTCACCAAAGTAATCGGATGCGTAGTAAATATTCGACGGGGTATAACCTAACCATTTGATGTCTTCAATGATGGCGTTGACATATTCAACGTCTTCTTTACCCGGGTTGGTATCATCGAAACGAAGGTTTGTCTTTCCGTTAAAGTTTTTTGCTAGTTCGAAATTATTGATAACCGCTCTTGCATGGCCGATGTGTAAATAACCGTTCGGTTCTGGTGGGAAACGGGTAATAATGTCTGTGTGTTTTTTGGATTCAATATCTTGAATCATGATGGTCTTAATAAAATTTGAATGGTTTTCCATAATATCACTTCCTAATTACTTATTATATAATAATACGCTTCTTCAAACAAGTTTTATCCAAATATTAGACAAAGAAAAAAGGGTAATTGCTTACCCTTTTGTTGCACCAGCCATGATACCTTCGATGAGGTATTTTTGGAAGACCATATAAAGCACAGTGATTGGTAGACCAACCAAGAGTGCGCCAGCCGCGAACGCTGAGTAGTGGATATAGTTTAAGTCATTAATAAACTTATATAACCCAACCGCGAGTGTCCATTGGTTAGTGACATCATAACCAACACCAGCATTTCGAGGGTAATAGTTTAATAAGTATCCTGGTAACATATAATCCATCCATGGACCCATAAACATCGATACCGCAACGAATGTTAAAATCGGTACGGATAACGGTAGAATGATTTGTGTAAATATTTGTACTTTGTTCGCACCATCGATCATAGCCGATTCGTCGAGATCCTTCGGAATTTGGCTTAGGAATCCCTTAATCAACCATAGGTTACCCGGAATTGACCCACCGATATAGAGGATGGATAGAGCCCAAGGTTTACCCAATAGATTGAATGTCCAGAACAAGACATACATCGCGATTAACCCCATGAATGATGGGAATGCTTGAAGTACTAAAATCGTTAATAGACCTGCTTTTTTACCTTTAAACGAGAATCTCGCAAAGACATAAGCTGCCCCAGTAATGAGGATGGTACCAACAAACATATTGATTAAAGCAATCACGAGTGTATTGCCATACCACTTGAAGAACTTGGTTTCTTCGAATAGATAAGTGAATGCACCAAAGTTTGGATTTTCTGGCCAAATTGTATTTGGAATATTCGATTGAATATTCGAGAATGCTAACCCGAAAATATACACAACGGGAACAATAACAATCACGGCGACAAGTGTAATTTCACCATAAACCAATAGTCTAGATAAAATACTACCAATGCTTAAAGATTGTCTAATTGCACTAAAGGAGATGTTACGTCTCTTTGGAACTAACCATAGATAGTATACAAGCCCGAATACTGGTAATAAGGACAATACGTAAACTAGGAATTGTTTTGAACTATCCACTTGGTTAGGGTCGTTCTTTTTAGCAAACATGATTTGTCTTTGTTCTGGGGTTAATCTTACCAATATATGGAATAAACCATAGAGTGGTACGAGTGTAATCAAGTGAACAAAGAGATCTTCATAACCCTTCTTACGCGCAATTTCTACAACCAAGGAATGGTAGGAGAAAATGACGAATAGAATAAAGTAAATCACAAGTAAGGATTGTAATAAGTTGTTGCTAATGGATAGATAACCAAGTACGGATACTGGTACTAAGATGACGATAGCAATCAGTGTAACGATACTGAATATACCAAAACTCTTTAGGAGTACACGTGGATTCCACGCATAACGAATGGTAGATTCTGATGTATTTTTTAAATTCTTCTTGTTTAAGAAGTGAATGATACCATAGACTGGAATTAATCCAATCAAACGATTTGATGTGAATTCATAACCTTTTTTAACGGCAATTTCGTTCGCGACACTTTGTTGAACGAGTAAGGCTACGATCAAGACAAAACCAATGATATATAGATAGATTTCCATGGTTTAATCCTCCTGGAATGCTTTCGTTCTAGATAGGTTCCATGCCGTAATAGACCCTACGAATAAGAAGATAAGCACTGAGAATACAGAAGCCATATTGTAGATGGATTCATCTACTGTGAGCTTATACATCCAGGAGATCAAGATATCTGTATCTCCCGCAAAGCCCCGGTTGTAGTTACCTGCATTTGGTCCTCCACCGGTGATGAAGTAGATAACCCCGAAGTTATTGAAGTTACCTGAGAATGTCATAATTAAGATTGGCGCTGTTGAATATAACACCAGTGGCATGGTGATTTGAGTAATCTTTTGGATTCCTGTTGCACCATCGATATCTGCTGCTTCGTATAATGTCTTATCGATAGCAGTCATAATACCAGTCATTAACGCCATGAAATAAGGGAACCCTAGCCAAATGTTAACCACGACTAATGCCAAACGAACAAAGGTTGGATTGAATGGATTGGAGAACCATTGGATGTTATTTTCACCCAAGAATAAGAGTTTATCAATACCGGTTAGGAAACGACCTTCACGACCTAACATACCGAGATTAGTCAAGATATTATAAAGACCAATATCTCTTAAGAAGGCGTTCACGAAGCCGTTTTCATTAAACATAACGGAGAAGACCATTTGAGAAAGTAACGCTGGTATCGCCCATGGTAAGATGAGGATTGTACGCCATAATTTTCTGAAAACGACCTTTTCGCTGTTTAAGATCAATGCTTGGATAAATCCACCAAAGAAGACGGTGAATGTGGATAGAATTGCCCAAATGAATGTCCAACCAAGCACACGCCAGAAGGCTTGTCCAAAGGAGGCACCAAAGCCACTTGAGAAGTCAAAGAGGGCTGTAAAGTTTTGTAAACCAACCCAGTCGAAGGTTGCGACCATGGAAGTTGGACCAGAAATTGAGGTAAACGCCATGATGAAACCAAAGGTGATAGGCATGATTGAAATAAATGCTAATACGAATAATGCTGGTGACAAGATAATGTATTCAAAGAAGTCTTCGTAGACACTCTTGAAATATGCACCTTCATGTAATACTTCTTTTTGTTTACGTTTAGCTTCTGCCACTTGATAGGCATCTTTAATGGACCAAAACATAAATAGGAAGAAGAATAGTGAACCAATGATGGAGATTAAGCCTTGTAACATCAACATCGTTGAGATGTGACCTAAAATAGGTACAGATTCTGCAGGTGTTACTAAGGATGCTAGCGGATAGTCACTTGAAGATGTCCCAACTAAAGCATCACGCAAGTTATTGTATTCGTTAAAATCTACTTTTTCTGCTACCCCGAGGGTAATAACAGACCAGTAACCCTTAACGAATAAACCAGCATTATCATAATAGAAATAGTCGTATTGGGTTTCAAATGTTTCTTTTAATTCAGGGTTCATATTCAAATACACTTTAATCATGAACTTTGTAAAGTCATCATTATCGCGTCTGTTCCCTGGTGCAGCATAAATATCATCTCTTAGAGAAGCTCTTAATGCTACCGTAAAATCTGTTTCTTCATATTGTAAACGAGAGCCTAAATAAACTAATTTAGGTTCGTAATATTCATAAATTATGCCATTATTTACATACAAAGGTCCCGACACTTGAACTCTGCTTGGTACTTGAGGGAGTGTCGATACTTCTTCCGTTAATATATTGATATATTTTGTAACACCGTTATCGTTGACTTTGATATATTCAGTGCCACTTAAACGATAGATTTCTCCAGATTTTTTAAAGTCTGTCAAACCATCTTTGGTGGTCAAAATGTTATTTTCATTAGTCACGCCAGACAACATGGTGATTTCAACATACTCTTTAGTGATACTACCATCGGATTCCGTTTTATTACGTTCAAGATAGTAAATACCATTTGAGTCTTTAAACAAGTCTTGACGGCGGAAAATATGTACGTTGTTTTCTGGGTTAAGGAAATTGGTTGCGAGAATCTTCGTATTCGGTGTATCGATATTCCAGTAAGCTGCTGGGTTATTTTTTACTAAATCTCTAGCAACAAATTCAATCAATAATTCTTCATTTAAATTGCTTATACCACCAATCTCATCGAGATAAGTAGTAAAATCCGCGTATTCATCAATTTCATCGCGGAAAACCATGTCGCTATATCGTGCGACAAATTTATTCGTTACCCATAGATCCCCAAAGTTTTCACCTGGTATTTTGTCGTATGGATTCGTTTCTACAAAGTATTTACTGGTACCGAGTTCGATACCTACAAAAGCTAAAAATGGTATAAAAAAGAATAATGCCTTAAAAAACTGTCCATTAAGGACTTGGCCTAATCCCCATATTACTCCAGATGCGATTGCCTTTAACACACTAAAAACTTTCATCTGTTCCTCCCGCTAAAATAAAATCAAATGAGGGCGGCAAAAATTGCCGCCTCCATCCGATTAAAGTTGTATTTAATTAGTTTGCTGATAATCCTGCTAATACTTGGTAGGATGCTTCAGCGGTTGTTGCTGCAGTTGCAGCGGCAATACCATTGTTCCAAACTGCTTGGATCATAGTTTCACCTGGACCCCAGTAGTAAGTAACTTGTGGAATTGTAGGCATTGGTACAGATGTTTGAAGTTGAACAGCCATAGCCATTAATTTTTCATCGTCTGCAACACCTTCGATACCTGATAGTAAGTCAGTCTTTAATGCAGGAAGTTTAGTCTTGTATTCGTATTGTAATTGCATAGCAACGTCAGAGTTCAAGAATTCAACGAACTTGATTGCAGCTTCTTTATTTTCAGAATACTTGTAAACTGCAGCCATCATAGCACCTGCGAAAGTCTTCATAGGTTGACCGTTGATGGTAGGCATTTGAGCGACGCCGTAGTTAACACCGGCATTTTCATATGCTTCGTGGTTCCAAGGACCAGCGATAATATATGGAACTAGACCTGCTTCGAAGTTTGCACCACCAGTTACAGAGTTGTGGTTACCAGAACCTGTAGTGATTGGTTTAAGTGTATTTACGAAATAGTTTAATGCAGGAACTGCGTCTGCAAATCCAACTTCTGATGGGTCATCTAAGGTTGGTCCGAATGGTGAGAAACCAAATGCGGAATAGAAACCTTGCATGAAGTAGGAGTCTGCCCAGTGGCTAGAAGTATTTAGATAATATCTACCCTTTTGAGCATTTGTTTGACCTGAACCGTCATTAACAACTTGTGCATTCCATGTTTGAGCAGCAGTTACGATAGCTTCCATGGTTGTAGCAGGTGTTGCAACTAAGTCTTTGTTATAAAATAGACCAATAGATTCAATCGACATTGGAACTGCATATAGTCTTTCAACAGCGTTTGGAGATGATGGGTCAAATGATTTAGCATTTTCATCATAGAATACGGAAGCGATATCCAATCCTAGTGGATGAGCTCTTTCTTCAAGTTTAGTCTTTGTTGTAGAAGGTAATGCGTAGACTAAGTCTTCAAGAACTGCTTGTGCTAAGTGGTCATGTGGGAATTGGAATACGTCAGCACCGTTACCGGAAGGACCGAATGTTTTAAGTCTTTCACGAGCGTCAACAGATCCCATATGTTGGTGTTCAACAACGATATTTGGATATACTTTATTGAATTCAGCGATAACAGCTTGCATGTATTCGCCTTCTTCATCATCGATCCAAACACGGATAGTAGTTTTTCTTACGAAGATGTCACCGAAGTCAACAACTGCGCCGTTATTCTTTTCTTTATTACCGCACGCAACGAGTGTGAGAGCAGATAGAAGCACAAATGCTAATACTAATATTTTTTTCATATGTGATGGCCTCCTTATTTCTTCACGACTCTGAAGATGAAGGTTTCTTGAGTAATGTTACCCCATTTGTCTTCAACTTGTAGCATGATTGTGTAATCGCCAACTTTAGAAGTATCGATCTTAGAGAATTCGCCTTTTGGAACGAATACAAGCGGTGTTAAGTCGCCATCTCTATCGTCTACTACTCTATAGCCTGGGAATAAGTTTTGGTCAAATGGTTTGCCCCATTCAACTTCAATAATTCTTTCAGCGGCTGGTTTGCCAACAATACCGCTTGGAGAAATAAATGTCAATTCTGGTTTAGCTGTATCCATAACTAATTCGATGGATGCAGAGATGTTTGGTGATAATTGTTCAACAGCTCTGTCAGGAGCAGCATACTTAGAAGCTGGCGGATTAATATCCTCCCATGCTTCAACAACGTCTTCAAACACAACTTCATCTTGGTCGCTTACAATTGTGAATGAACGGTTACCTTCAACGAATTCAGCAGTAGGCCAAGAACCTCTTGTCCACTTGTAATCCATAGTTGTATATGCTTTATCAATATCAACCATGAATGTTACAGTGTAGATATCACCAACTTTAGTAGCAGCATAACCTTCAGCTTCAGGGTTCCATCCATTGAATGAACCTGCAACTTTAAGTACTGCATCTACTGGAGTATTTGCTGGAACAGTTAATTCCAATGTAACTTCAACTTGTTTTTCAACATCAACTGGATGACCTAAATCGAAGAACACTTCGTATTCTTTAGTGTTATCTAGTTTGCTGTTTTGTGCTAAAACGATAACGAATGTGTTTAATGTAGTTGCACTTAATGCAAAGTCAACACGTTCAATTGTTAGAGCTGGACCATATGTAGTTTCATTGATCTTTTCTTTAACAGTGAACCAAGACTTGATTTCAGCTTTAGCTGCATCTTTGTCTACTGCTGTTGGATATGGTGAAGTGATAGGTGCAGAAGTTTCAACATAAATATCTGTTGGGTTTTGTGCAAATGTACCTGTCATACCATCAGCAACGAATGGTTTAAGTTTGAAGCTGAATGCTTCGTCTGCGAATTCTGCATAATCTGTATAAACGTTAGAGTTGTCAGAAACTGCGTCCCCCGCATTAAGGATATAAACTATTTCAACTTTACCAGCGGCTTGTTCAGTGAACCAACCTGTATCTGGTTTTAAGTCACCAGTCTTCTTAGTTGCGTCATCTCCCGCATAGACAAGGAAACCTGCCCATGTTTCTACTGCAGCAACGATGAAGCCTTTAACTGGATAACCGGATTGTGCAACACCAGCGTTTTGGAACACTTTAGTAGGTGTACCCCAAGACGATGAACCTGCATCTCCAACCCATCCCCAACCGTGAATACCTAGGTCTTCACTGTATGCGTTTGCTGGGTCATAATATACTGCTAATACGTTGTATTTGTCTGGATCAGCGGCGAAATATTGTGCGCCAGCTGCACCTTGGAATACATAAACGTGAACTGTTTTACCTTCTTTTAGAACGTTAGTAGAGATCATAACGTCACCTGTCATTTTAGCGTTCCAATCTGGACCTGCACCACCTGGCCATTGAACTGCGATGAATCCAATTTCTCCGGCTGTATCAGGAATTGCAACATCGTTGTAAGTCCAATACGCACCGAAATCATCTACGCCATCTTTCACTTTACCAGCAATACCGCCCCAACCCCAGCTACCTAATGTGCTGTAGTCGAAAGCTTTGTCCCATGCTTTAAAGTGAATAACTAGATTACCCGTTCCAGCTGCTTGAGTCTTCAGACCAAAAAGCGCGAAAGCTGTGACGAATAACACTAAAGCTGTTAGTACTTTCTTCATTTTTTCCTCCTAATGTTTTGAGAATGTCTCCATCCTTCTAATCGTAATCATACCACAACGCGCGAAATAATGTAAACGCTTTAGCGTATGTCGTAATGTGCAAACGGTTTCTTCTTGCAAACGCTATCATTTTTTCATAACCATTTTCAAATACCATGATATAGTGTTAATGAAAGAGGTGTTTCAATGAGAAAAATTTTATTACTCTTAATTGTATTGTTTTCATCATTAGGCTTTCATGCCGTAGTAAACGCGAACGGTGCGCCAACGAAATTGGTTGTTCACTACTTCCGTTATGATGATACCTATACAAACTTTAACATTTGGTTATGGCCTTATCAGCCAGTATCCGCAGGCGGTGTACAACATAACTTTGACCCAGCCCAAAAAGATGAACATGGGGTGTGGGTCGAAATTGACTTAACCACAACCTATGCGAATTCCACAGTGGTTGGGATTATCATAAAACAAGGCGCCTGGGACGGCTACCGTGAACCAGGCGGCGATCGATTCATCAACCTTTCATCCGCTGAAGTTGTAGGCGATACCGTTCATGCTTACTTTGTTCAAGGATCGATTCAATTCGGTACTTCTTTAGCAGACTTAGCCAACAATATTCCAGATTATCGTCCTAAAATATTGACTGCTGCTTTCAATACGAACCAACAAGTCAAAGCGACATTAACCCATCAAGCATTAAGTTATCAAGTCTATGAAAATGATATCTTAGTCGCTTCAGGGGTTCCAACAACCAGAGACTTAACGATTTCAATTCCAAATGTAAATATTGCGAAACAATATACATTAACAGTCACTTTTGAAGGTGATATTGTATCCTCACAAATCGTATCCATCGCTAGCTTATATGATACACCTGCGTTTGAAAGCGCGTATACATACGATGGCGACCTTGGTGTGACTTTTGATGGTGAAAACACCCTATTCAGATTGTGGGCACCGTTATCTTCTGAGGTATCTGTTAACCTATATAATCAAAACCATCCAAATTATGACAATACTGGGAATCCTTCAGATGAACTTACCCCTTATCAAACCATTGACTTAGATAAAATTGAAAATGGGGCTTGGGAAGCCGTAGTGCCAGGAAACTTAAACGGTAAATATTATACTTTCTCAGTCACCAACAACGGCATCACCAATGAAGTGACTGACCCATATGCATACTCTACTGGGGCGAATGGTCGACGTGGATTAATTGTGGATTTTGATACTGTCAATCCAAATGGATGGACTTATGGAGAAAGACCTCAAACAGTCACTAATCCAACAGACTACATCGTTTATGAACTCCATGTCAGAGACTTAACTACTCATAGTTCCTGGGGTGGTAATCCAGCTTGGGCAGGTAAATTCTTAGGTTTATCTCAAAGTGGTACACGTTATACTTCTAAAGGTGTGACCGTCACAACTGGGTTAGATCACATGGCAGAACTTGGTATCAACGCAGTTCAATTACTCCCAATTTTTGATTTTGGTTATGTCGATGAAGTCCAGGTCGCAACCAATCCAAAATACACCAATACATTCAACTGGGGTTATATGCCTTATCACTTCAATACCCTTGAAGGTTCCTATTCAACAAACCCATTTGATGGTGCGAATCGTATCACTGAATTTAAGACAGCCGTCCAAGCGATTCATGATAAAGATATTCGTGTCATCATGGACGTAGTTTATAACCATACGGGTGAATCTGATACCTCTAACTTCCATAAGATTATGCCAGGTTATTATCACAGAATGAACGCATCTGGTGGTTTCTCTAACGGTTCTGGTACTGGTAACGAAACCGCATCCGAACGTTCGATGACTCGTAAATTCATGCTCGATTCCTTAAAGTTCTGGGCAACTGAATATAACTTATCCGGATTTAGATTTGACTTAATGGCTTTACATGATGTTGAAACGATGAATCAAATTTCAGAAATGCTTCATGACATTGACCCAACCATCGTCATCTATGGTGAACCTTGGAATGGGGGTACTACCACACTATCAGGATTATTAGAAGCTGATAAAGATAACCTTAAAAATATCGAAGGCGTCGGCGCATTCAGTGACGTTATGAGAGATGCTGTGAAAGGTTCTGTATTCAACGCTGCTGAAGGTGGTTGGATTCAAGGCCGTACCGATGATGGCGTCATCAATGGACTTAAATATGGCATCTTAGGTGGTATCGCATCCAATAAACACAACATTAGTGCATGGCACTTAGAACCTTCTAAGACCATCAACTATGTATCAGCACACGATAATAACACGTTATTCGATAAACTAAGATTAACCAATATTTCTGTTACGAACGCAGAATTACTTCAAGTTCAAGCGAACGCAATCATCTTAACCAGTCAAGGGGTTCCATTCCTACATGCTGGGGTCGAATTCATGCGTTCTAAACCACTACAAGGTGGTGGCTATGACCATAACTCGTATGAATCTCCAGATTCAGTGAACCAACTCAGATGGGATCGTAAGTTAACCTATGTCAATGTCTTTGAATACTACAAAGATTTGATTCAAATTCGTAAAGACTACAAGCAATTTAGAATGACTTCAGCTGCTGATATCAATGCGAGAATCTCCTTCTTGGCAACCAACCAAGGTAATAAAGCTTTAGCATTCAAGATTGAAGGTACGGCTACAGAACCTGAAATCATCGTTGTACATAGCCAAAAAGCCTCTGGTGGTTTAACCCAAGTTGAACTCACAGCTGGAAAGAACTACCGTATCTTAACTACCCTTGAAAGTTCAAATCCAAATGGCTTAGAACTCATCAGCGGTACTGTGTTTGTGCCTTCCAATACGTCGATGATTTTAGTCGAAGAAACTAACCCAATCACTGTCAAAAACGAACTTGTGAAGGTCGGTAAAGGTAAAAACTTTGATCCAGCCTCGAATATCACCATTCATGATTCAAGTGCAGTGATTCATTATTCCAACTTCCATGATACAAACGTCCCAGGCTTCTACGCTGTGACTGTGTCTGTCACTGAATCCTTTGGAAAAGTGACTTATTATCATTACTTACTTCAAGTCACTGGTGGGTCCTTCGATGTGACACTTAACCAAGGAGGTAACTAACATGAAAAAACTATTATTTCTATTGGTTTTAGCCCTCTCAGTGTTTGCATTAACTGCCTGTGATAATGAAAAACCACTGACTGTTCTTGGCTTAGATGTCTTGGAAGAAACGGTATACTATGGTGAAATCACTGTGGGTATCAATCTCAAAGATAGTACGTATGATGAATCTGAACTCTTAGAGATTGCGAATGCTGTTGCAAGTCAAATATATCTAAAGTATAGTGAATCAATTGGTCAAACCAAAACAACACTCAGAGTCAATCTATACGATTCACTCGAATCATTTACAGCAGAAACCATCACCAATGGCTATGTAATCTATCAAATCAACGAATCTAAAACCGAACCGGGTTTAGGTTCAAAAGATGTACACATTTTAGTGATCAGCTAAAAAGATAAAGGGCTTGTCCAAGCGGACAAACCCTTTTTTTATTTGATTGATTTCTTTCCGTACTTTAACATGACCAACATCACGGTTAAACCCATCGCCAATTGATAGAATACACTTCCAAAGGATGGTACGAATAAACCTACTATAAATCCAATAACGGTTGGTAAACCCATCGATAGAATGATGAATTTTAAACCGTCAAAATAATTAGGAAAACTCTGATAACCAAATCTAAATAGTTGTAATACAAGTCCTAACAAAAGGACGAATGCGAATTGAACTAAAATCGATACTCCCGTATTGGTTAATACAGAATATAAGATTGTATAGCGACTAAATGATGATTCTACTGAAGATGCGAAATCCAAGAGTGCATCTTTTTTATCGGCCGAATCCATTAAATTGAAGGTGTTAAAGTTAAAGGTTTCATCAAAACCTCGGTAAGTTCCTGACATGCTGGCACCCTTACCATCGGTATAGATGATTTGATCTTCTGTAAAGATGAATTGTTTTACCTCTAAGTCCTTATCGGCAATAGTCCCGTTAAAAACGTAAGTCACATCGATATGTGTTAGTGTTGTTTTGGTTTCATCTGTACAAAACAAACGACCCGCTTCAATCAAACACCCGCTTGGTAAGACCCAATTGGGGGTTTCTTCAAGAAAGTCTTGATGGATAAAATCAATACGATACCCTTCTTGTCTTTGAACTAAAAAGTTCATTGGAAATAGTGCGATTAAGGATAATACTAAGAAATAAATCCACAGTTTGGATAACTTTTCATCAAAGTGTGTGAGGAGCGTTTCAAACTGGAAAGACGCTTTAAAATATCGAATCAAAAACATTAGATATAATCCTCAATCAAATCTGGGTTAATCTTTAAAATAACCGTTCCAAACGCACCAAGTTCAAGTGACCCATAGAGAATTGCTTCGTGAGGTATGGAGACAATCTTCTCCGCTACACCTAAGTTGTGAACAACCAAAATAGCTTCTTCTATATCCTCATATTGATAATATCTAACATACCCTTGTAGGGCACCCACATTATCTTTAAATGGTTCAAAATAATTACCATAGGCTAATGCTGGGTGGTTATTTCTAAGTTGTAGGAATGTTTTATACGTGTTGAGCAATGAGTCTTCATCGGTTAATTGAACCGAAACAGGGTCAACATTGGTATTGGATCCATTGCTTGGTAACCATGTGGTGTTTTTTGAAGTATCTCCCCATAAGAATGGTGAACGTCGATATTCATCGTATACCACCCCGTAACCCGGGATATTGGTACCTTCATAGCGAACGCCTTTCATACCGAGTTCATCCCCATAATAGATGAATGGAGAACCAGGTAAAGTCAGTAATGTGGCCGCAGCTAATTTCATACGTGCCATGCCTTCTGCACCATTGAATCCCGGCATGGATGCGATACGGTCTAAATCGTGGTTGGTGATGAATGGGCTCGCAACGAAATCCGCATTCACTTCTCGATATGCATTTAAAACACGATTAATTGAGCTGGCTAATTGATACGTGTTGGTACCTTGTCCAATACGACCTTGAATGATACTCGCGATTGAGAAATCCAATATGGAATCAGATCCAATGAAATAATCGGTGTTAAACTCATAGTTATATTCAAATACTTCAGCTGTAATAAATGAATCTGGGTAAGTTTCTTTGATATAAGAGTTCATTTCTAATAAGAAGAATGAGTTTTTAAGGGTAACCCCTGAAACACCTGGCTTATCAAAGAAGTGCTTCACCGCGTCTAATCTAAACCCACGAACACCCATCTCTAGATAGAAATCAAAGATATTCTTAATCTCTGTTTTAACGCCTTCATTATCTAGGTTTAAATCGACCATCCCACCTACAAAGGATGAAAAGGCTGCGCCACCTTGCCAAATATAATAGTTACGGTATTCACTTGAGGTTGAACTTCTCGCATCCACATACCAAGGGTGTTGATCTGAGGTATGGTTGATGACCAAGTCAATCATGATGGTGATACCTTTTTCTTTAGCTGTATCAATTAAAGTCTGAAAATCTTCTAGGGTACCATAATCGGATTCGATATCATAATAATCGGTCACGCTATAGCCATGATAACTTGGGGATGGGTTAATTGGCATGAGCCAAATACCTGTTATCCCTAAATCTACTAAATAATCTAGATTTTGTGTGATCCCATTTAAATCGCCTATGCCATCAGCGTCACTATCAGCGAAGCTTCTAACAAAGATTTGATAATAATTATCGTTTTGTGGATTGACTGCAGTTAAATCAACCTCATTCTTTTTCGGTTGACAACCTGTGATGATTAGGATAAATAATACGAGTGAGAGTAGTTTTTTCATCTTAGAGTCCTTTCTTTCTGAGGCTTTCTGTGGTCCCGAAAAAATGATCTTTCTCGGTGCGTTTTTCTAAATCAATCATCTTGGTTTTAAAGATATAGTCATGTATCGTTCTAGATTGATCACTTAAGATGAAGAAACTGATGACCATATATACACCAAACGTGAACACGGACATGGATAATTTAAAGATTTCTCTCAGCAACACACGCCATAAGGGAGCAGGTGACCCTGAGACATCAACAATTCTGATTTTTTGGATTCGTTTCCCAAAACTTTGACCACTAGAAAACACATAGGGTAATAGATAGAAACCGATGAAACCACCAAGTCCAATCAAATAGGCTAAAAAAACGCCTAAGAATCCAGGGAATGTATTAGGCATTGGGTAAGCAATCATCATGAGCAACATGACGGCGGATGTGTCTATCGCAAATGCGCGGACACGCTTTTCAAAGGATGGTATCATTAATGAACCCTCGTTTCTTTCTAATTTCGGAATCATTATACTCTATTAGCGCTTACATAACAAGTTTGGCACCCGTTACACAAATTATATTATCGTTACCAAGGTAATGGATTTGGTTCGATATCACGTTCATAAAGTTCGATGAATTGGTTTTTAATATTTATCGGTAATACATAATTTGAATTGGTGATATGTTCTCTTAATTGACTGGTATTCTGAATACCTGGGATGACACATGTAATTTCTGAAAACGATAAAATAAAGGATATCGCATATTTGGTTATATCGTCATCCTGAACAATCTTTTTCACGTTTGAAATGAGTGTTCCACGACGATAAATCACCTCTTTTGACCACCTGTTTCGAATCCCAGTGAATGTCGAGTACTCATGATATTTACCTGTCAACCATCCACTATCGAGAGGGACTTTCGCAATCAAGGAAATCCCTTTATCATGCGCTTTTTTGAATAGATATTTTGGACCTTGAAAGAAAATGTTGAATAAAATCTCGATGACATCTACATCTATATTTTTTAAAACAATATCCATTTCTTCATAGGTATCAATCGAAACCCCATAAGCCCGTATGAGACCCTTGTCTTTAAGGCCTTTTAACACCTCAAAATGATTGGTTTTACCTTCTAAGATTTGTCGCGGTGGATTGTGCAGTAATACACTATCTAGATAGGTTGTTTGGAGTCGATCTAAGGACGCTTTAATCTGTGATTCAAGTGAGTATTCATCAAAGTTAGATGATCCATCGGCTAGGTGTCCAATTTTGGAGTTAAGGAAAACTTCTGAGCGCTTACCTTGAATCGCTTTACCTAAAATTCGTTCACTCAAACCAGCACCATACCCTGGTGCAGTATCAAAAAAGTTAATCCCCGATTGAATGGCTTCTTGAACGAGTGAGATTCCTTCTTCTTCGGACATACCGTTCCACAGTGGATTTCCTAATTGCCACGCACCAAACCCTAATCGATTAGGTTTTCTTGTGTTACTCTTTTCTTTGTGTTGATCCATATGCTTATCCTCTAGATTCATTCTAGCACAGTTTATAACGATAAGCTTGTTTTCCTGTTGAATAACCATTAGTAAATCATTCTTTCGTGTTTCTTTTTTATAATTTTTATGATATATTTAAGGCGATTTTTAACCTAAGGGGGTATACTATGAAACAGTGTATCGTATACTATTCAAAAACCGGAAACACCAAAAGTGTTGCTTCACGTCTAAATGATTTTGATTTACTAGAAAGTGAACTACCCACCACTTAATAGAAGTGGAGGCTTCCTATCCAAACGCTTTTGGATCAATCCCATGCGTAAAGTTTGGATTCTCATCATTTCCATATTTTTGTTCATAGGTGTTTTGGTTATTGTCGGTATATCGATATACAATAAAATCAATCGTGAATTAGAAGGTTTGAAAACAATCGTTATTGATGAGATTGATTAATCTACCACTATGGATGGCACATATATTGGTTCTTATGAAACAACGGTTGTCAAAGTAAAAGTAGCTGTCACAGTGGTGAACCATACAATCACAGAAATTGAAATACTGAAACACGACAATGGACAAGGTAAAGAGGCTGAAGAGATATTAAATGATGTGATAGAATCACAATCAGTTTTAGTTGATTCAATCGCTGGTGCTACTTATAGTTCAAAAGTAATTTTACTCGCAATTATAGACGCCCTAGATTAAGCAAAAGGGACCTCGATGGAGGTCCCTCTATTATTATTCAAGTCCAAAATGCAATCTAAGTTCACCATTAATGACATAACTGTTATTAATAACCAAACCAGAACCTTGGAACATTTCATTGATTTTTTCTTTAGGTATGACAATCGTATTGCCCACCATGAGGTTTGCATCAAAGACAGAGATTAGGCTACTGAGGGTTGCTTGATCAAGGACAACTTCCCCGATATTCGAATCTAGGATAGTTAAAACCATATCTCCATTCGCATTCATGCTGATGTTGCCACGCAAGTTAAATTGCATGTCAAACGAACCACCCATACCAACTTTAGTTAGACTCATCTTTAAATGAATCGATAGCACATCATTGGTCATACGAACGAATAGGTTGGTTGAACTAAATTTATATTCGACATCGTTACCATTAAGTTTAAACTTGATTGGAAAATCAAATTGAACTTTGTCCCCTAATGTATAATCAAGGATCGCATTGACATCGGCTTCAGTTAAATCCATGCGTGGATCGCCTGGGTTCAAAATAACACTCGCTGCAGCTTGAGTTGCTAGGCCAGACATGAATGCGGCTTTATCTGCTTCACTTTCCCATTTTGTGAATGCAGGTGCGTCCAAATCGGTGTTAAGTCTTCTAAAGACGCCTAAGTTGATTGCAACATCAAATCCAGTATCGGAAACATCCAACACGAGTAATTCTTCTTTATAAATAATCTTGAGTAACGCTGCGAAGGTTGGGTCGATTTCATAAAGGTAATCTGTAAGTTCGGTTTCACCAACAGTAAAACTGAATTCCGAAGCATCAAAATCACCAAAGTCTAAATACTCATCAACAAGATCATTTAAGCTCTTGGATGTGACAGCGTTCACGATATAATTCGTGAGTTGATAAGCTTGTTTGAGTGGTAACTTTAAGCTACCCATTTGTATCTTCACAACTTTAAGGAAATATTCATCATTTTCAGCAAGCACAATATCAAATACGATTTCAAAACCAGTTTGATAAAAGGCTGTACCACCAACAACAAAGTCGGCACCTGCAGTAATCTTGACTTGATCATCTGATAGTGTCGTCCATACCCCTTTAAGGCCTGCAACACCACCAAATACCATCATATAGTCATGTTCGATTTCACCTGAATAAGTGTCATCTAAATATTTCGGATTGTCACTCGATAAGGCTTTTTGAATGACACGGTTAAGGAAAGCTTCAGTGACATGCAACGTGACTGATTCTTGGTTTGAATCCGTAATCAAACCAGAGAGTTCGTTATCGAGTTCTGTGTAAAACCCCGTTTCTGAAGATTCAACATACTGATCGATCGGTGCACTTGTCTTCTTGTAGAGCAATGCTAAAGGTAAAACAACAAAAATCAAACCTAAAACCAGTAAAACGATGATGATTCTAATAAACAATTTAAACAAAAACTTCACAACACTCACCCCTTTATATTTTTGAGTTTTAATAATCTAATGAGGATTGGCCACCTAAAATATAATCTGGAAGGGAGCCTTTTTGTTTGTAAGTATAATATGCAGCCGCACCAATCATCGCTGCATTGTCCGTACAATATTGCATGCTTGGAATGATGATTTCTTTGTCTTTGATCGTTTCAAATAAACGTTTTCTCAATCCCTTGTTGGCTGCAACACCACCCGCGATTAAGACTTGTTTTACATTGTAGTCTTTCGCTGCTTTATCTAGCTTGCTGACTAATACATCGATCACACTATTTTGAAATGAAGCACACATGTCTTCGACATTGATTTCTTCATTCTTACGTTTCATATGGTAAATCATATTGTTTACAGCACTTTTTAACCCTGAGAATGAAAAATCATAAGAATCTTCATCCATCATCGGTCTAGGTAAGACATAGCTCGGTTTTCCGATAGAGGCTAACTTGTCAATGATCGGACCACCGGGATAGGCTAGTCCCAACATACGACCGACTTTATCATAGGCTTCACCCACAGCGTCATCTTGAGTTTCTCCTAAGAGTTCAAAAGACATGTGATCTTTCATGTAGACGAGTTCAGTATGTCCGCCAGAAACAACTAACGCAACCAGTGGGAATTTCATCTCATTTTCAATATTCGCTGAATAGATGTGACCAATCATGTGGTTTACACCCATGAGTGGTTTATGATGAGCAAATGCAAAAGCACTCGCCGCATTAATCCCAACCAAGAGTGATCCAATGAGCCCTGGTCCTTCGGTAACTGCAACCAAATCAATATCTGATTCTGTGACATTAGCTTCTTTTAAAGCTTCTTCAAATACAATTGTCATATTTTCAATGTGGTGTCTCGAAGCAATTTCTGGGACAACCCCACCATAGACTTTATGAATATCAATTTGTGATAAAACGACATTACTTAAGACGGTTTTCCCATCTTTAACGATACTTACTGAGGATTCATCGCAGCTGGATTCAACGGCTAAGATCAGCATCATTATCCCTCCATATCAATACGTGTGCATCAATACTATTGTCGTAGTATTTAAGGCGTTTATAACTCTTTTTAAACCCAAAGGATTCATATAAACGAATCGCTTTTTCATTGGTTTCTCTCACTTCTAATGAAATGATGTGCACTTGATTGTTTTTAAAGTAATCCATCACAAAGGTCATCAATGTTTTTCCAATACCTCTGTTTTGATAGTCCTTTTTTACTAAGAAATTGACAATTTGTCCAATTTCATCGTTAATCCATAATCCTACATAGCCCACAATCTCATTGTCAATCTCATCAACAAAGTAATGCGCGAAACTATGGCTTGTAATTTCATTATATATCATATCGTAACCGAGACTATGTCCAAAGGCTAGTTCTTCTAAAGAAACGACGGTTTTGATATCGTCAACAGTCATTTTTCGAATCATTCGAGATTGCGCTCCGCTTCCGTGATACGTAAATAGTTCGGCACAAAATGATGAACATCTTCGACAATGAAGCTCTTATCAAGAATCTTCTTTGTATCGATTTCATAGTGTCTTTCGTCGATAAAGAAGGGTTTAATGTGATTGGCTTTCGCAACTTCTCTTACATAATCGGTTGTGTATAGACCTTCTTCTAAAATCATGTGATGATCGCCAAAGATAGCAGCGAATACATTCCCATTTCGCGCATCTACCATTGGAGCGACACGTTCTTCAATCCCTGAAGTTAAGAAATAGAGTGAAGATACCGCTCTTAGTCGGATTTTTTTTGTATAAGCAAGCATTTTCGCAACCATCACAGCGATTCTTAACCCCGTGTAGGAACCGGGGCCATACCCCACGACAATCTCGTCAATTTGGTCAATCGTTAAGTATTTACGTTTTAGCATTTGGTCCATACGATCAACCACATATTTCGCATGGTCTTTTTTTCCAATACGAATCGAGTAGTCAATCATTCTGCCGTCTTTGGCTAAAGCCATGACTAACACACCTGTGGATGAGTCAAATAAGATTTGGTTCATAGGTAGTATTCCACCCTTTCATACTTCTCACCCTTCGCTTTAAAGGTGATTTTACGGCGGTCTTCGCCTAAGTCTTCAAATTCAACTAAGAGATATTCCCTCGGTAAAATATGGCTCACTTTATGTGGCCATTCAATAACAGAAATCCCATCCGAGTTGATATAGTCTTCTAAATCAAAATCGGAACCTACTTCATCTAATCGGTATAAATCGACATGGTATAGTTTGTTCTCATCCACCATATAACGTTTCATGATGGTATAGGTAGGGCTATTGATATTTCGCTTGATGCCTAAAGCTTGACCAATCCCTTTAGTAAAGGTTGTCTTGCCGGCAGCGAGATCGCCCTCTAATAGTAAGACCGATCCTGGTTTTAATAATAAGCCAACTTGGTACCCTAAATATGTGGTTTCTTTGGCCGAATTTGTGAATTTTTCTTTCATGATATCACCGTAATTATTTTAACATTTTTCCGAATAAAGAAAAACGTTGTGCTTAATAAGGAAACAAAAAGGCGATGAACGCCTTTTATTTGAGTTTCTTTTCGAGTTCTTTTCTTAAATCTTCGTAGCCTTTTTTGCCTAATAAAGCGAACATGTTCTTCTTATAGGATTCAACGCCTGGTTGGTCAAATGGATTGACATCTAATAGGTAGGCTGACATCGCACATGCTTTTTCAAAGAAATAGACCATATATCCAAAGGTTTCTGGGTTAATGGTTTCAATTTCTAACACGATGTTTGGGACACCACCATCGACATGGGCTAATAAAGTGCCTTGGAAGGCTTTTTCATTCACGAATTGCATCGACTTACCGGCTAAATAGTTTAAGCCGTCAAGGTCGACTGGTTCGGATTCAATAATGAGGTCTTCTTTGGTCTTATTGACTTTGATGACTGTTTCAAATAAATCTCTTTCCCCTTCTTGGATGTATTGTCCTAAAGAGTGTAAGTCTGTTGAGAAGGCAGCGCTAGAAACGAATAAACCTTTATGTTCTTTCCCTTCAGATTCACCGAAGAGTTGTTTCCACCATTCAGAGAAGAATACTAAACTAGGTTCGTAGTTGACAAGCATTTCAATCTTCTTGCCTGATTTGTATAGGCTATATCTTAACGCAGCGTAATCATAGGCAACGTTGGATTCATTTAAAAATTCATGGTAAGCTTTTTGAGCCCCTTTGAGAATGGCATCGGTATCAATTCCTGCAGCTGCAATCGGAAGTAGCCCAACAGCGGTTAGTACGGAATAACGACCCCCAATGTCATCTGCAATCACGTAAGTTGGATAGCCTTTTTCATTGGCAAGTTGTTTTAATGCACCTCTAGATTTATCGGTGGTTACATAAATACGGTTCGCTGCTTCTTTTTCACCATAGCGTTGTTCTAGATAGCGTTTGAAGACTCTAAATGCGATGGCAGGTTCTGTCGTTAATCCAGATTTCGAAATAACGTTGATTGAGAAGGATTTATCTTCAAGGTAACCAAGTAACGATTTCGCATAGGCTGCAGAAATTTGATGACCGACGAAGATCACTTCTAAATCACCCTTTTTAGGAAAGGCTGGTCGTAACATTTCTAAGGCTGCTTTCGCTCCTAAATAAGACCCGCCAATACCAATCACAACTAAAACTTGAGATTGTTCTCTAATCTTTTTGGCTGAAGCTAAGACACTTTCATACTCTTTCTGATCATAGTTGATTGGTAAATCTAACCAGCCTAAGAAATCATTACCGCGACCGGTTTTTTCATGGATTTGTTTGTGAATTTGTTTAATTCTGGCATCTAAATGAACACCATCTTTTAAAAATGAGACTGCATGTTTGGCATTTAATTTAATCATGTGTACACATCCTTTCTTAATCGATACCATTATATCACTTTTATTTAACTCTGATATAAATATCATGCGTGAACTACCCACCACTTAAATAGAAGTGGGGGCTTCCTATCCAAACCAGCCTTC
>CAZXLG010000009.1:19557-26741 GCA_964641335.1 uncultured Paracholeplasma sp. | reverse complement strand
GAAGGCTGGTTTGGATAGGAAGCCCCCACTTCTATTAAGTGGTGGGTAGTTCACTCGAGTATATTAGACGTGTTAAAGCAGAAGTACCTAATGTACCAGTAGGGTATGTAGATGCATATTATATGTATGTAAACTATCCTGAACTAGTCGAAGAAGTCGATGTGTTATTTGCGAACTGCTACCCATTTTGGGAATACTGTGCCCTTGAAATCTCAATTGATTACATGAAGAACATTTATGAACTCGTTAAAACAAACTCGAAGGGGAAACCTGTCGTCATTTCTGAAACCGGTTGGCCTACCAAAGGCGAATCTTATGGTCCAGCAGTACCTTCATATGAAAATGCGATGAGATACTTTATCAGTACCTTTGAATGGGTCAATCAAGAACATATTCATTTATTCTATTTCTCTTCATTTGATGAAGTATGGAAAGTGAACCACGAGGGTGAATATGGGGCTTATTGGGGTCTTTGGGATAAAGACGGGAAGTTCAAATTTCACAAATAAATCTATTACTATGAATCTAACCCCTCAACGGGGGTTTTTATTTTATAGAAGTACGTTTATCAAAAAATATACTATCATAACTTCAAATTTATCATATTCTATAATTAGCTTAAAACCATAAGCAAAGTCTTTTGAATTTCAAAGTAAAAATGATATTTGTAAGATACAAGTAATAAATTTGACTTGTGGAACGAGGGAGACGAATGTTTAAACGTAAAGGAATTAGTTTTTTAATTATGTTAGTTTCAATCATCACTTTAACGGCATGTATTCAAAAGGAACCGTTAGATTATTTAGAGTGGATCTCTGACTTAGCAGATGATTACGAGGGTATTCCAAGTTCAACAACAGAAGATATTGAACTAGAAACAACACTCATTTCTGGTGATAATGTCGTTACACTGACATGGGAATCTAGTCATCCAGAATATCTCACAAATACAGGTATTGTGACTAGACCACCTGCATCGGTTGGAGATGTAAGAGTCTATATGACAGCAACCTTCACTTACGATGAGTATGATGCGGTTAGAACATATTCAATCGTAGTTATTGCATTAGATGAGGTTATATATGGTGTAACCTTCGTTTCTAATGGAACTAATCTTGGCACAATTAATGTAACCGAAGGTGGCCTGATTTCAGAACCTAGCGAACCTACAGGTAGCGCATTCTTTAGTTTTGGTGGTTGGTTTAAAGATATCAATTTCACTCAAGAATGGTCATTCTCAGAAGATACAGTCACTTCAAATATTACCTTATATGCAAAATGGATCGAATCACCGAAATTTACCGTAACATTTGATTATGATAACGGTTATGAGAATGAAACACTACTGGTATACCAAGGTAGTATTTTACCAGCACAAGAATCTCCTATTAAGCTAGGGTATACATTTATTCATTGGGAATTGACAGACGGTACTGTTTGGAACTTTTCAACCGATACAGTTACCGAGGAAATCACTTTAACAGCAATTTATGAACCAATGGAGTACAGCATCAATTACATTTACCCTACGGTAGCAACCTTAGTCACTTCAGGGCAATTGACTTATGACATCGAAACCCCAGTGTCAACTTTATCAGTCGTCACTAAAACTCATGCTGATTTCATTGGCTGGTTTGATGCGCCAACAGGTGGAAACATGGTTTTAGGTTATCCAGTAGGTACTACAGGTGATCTTACCCTTTATGCTCGCTTTGAAGATCATATACCATATACAATTACACTTGTAGATCCTAAAGGTATGAATATAACACAACATAAATACCTAGGTGAAAAAGCTGATACAGTCACGAATCCAGATCACTTAGGATACACATTCCTCGGATGGTTTGTGAATATCAATGATGCATTACCATATGATTTCAGTCTAAGTATTACATCGGACATAACACTGACGGCGAAGTACCAGGCAACCGCTTATGATATCCTTTATGTTGGCGGTGTGAACATTCAAGGATGGCCACTATATTACACAATTGAATCAAGTACCATCATACTACCTTCTGTCCAAAAAGAAGCGTATTTGTTCCTTGGTTGGTATGATGCTGAAACAGGTGGGAATAAGGTTACTGAGATTGCTTCTGGGTCCACTGGAAATAAAACATACTATGCACGTTATGAAGCCATTTCCTATACTATTGAATATCAATTGGACGGCGGTATTTTAGGTGGTACAAATCCAACTACTTACTCAGTTGAAACGCCGACTATTACATTAACCAATCCAACTAAAGAAGGTTTTGTGTTTGTGGGTTGGTTTGACGCTGAACTTGAAGGTAATCTCATCACTGAAATTCCACTTGGGTCTTCAGGAGATATCGATTTATTTGCTAGATACTCAGTCGTATTATCGATTGATTACTATGGATACCTAGAACTTGCAGTTGAAGATTTAAAAATCAGCAATTATTATCCAGAAACCATTATTGCGCTAGCAAATGGTGAAGTTTACACGAAGGGTAATGGTGAATATGGATTGATTGGTAATGGTTCAAATGAATCTACTGAGGTTTGGACAAATATTACTAGATTATTTAACTTAGATGATGAGGATTATATTGTTGAAATCAGTTTAATCAATCATCAAGCCATTGCTCGCTCTTTATTAGGACAGGTATTCGTTTGGGGATTTATCAGTGATGATGGCATAATGATTTACACAAATGTACCAATTCATGTCAATGGTTTGGTGAATCCAGTCATATCCAATATATCTAACATCATTCCATTTGAACACGGTTTCTTATTTGAAACTGTCGATGCCCTTTACCGTTATCAAAATAACTTAATTGAAGACATTACACCAATGTTAGGCAATGGTGAAACCCTCACTTGGGCACCACTATTTGGTATGTCTAATTTACCTGAATCATTTGTATTCACAACAGAATCTTCGATTTACTTATATGATCCGTATACCACCAAAGCTTTCGTGAATATTACATCGAACCTTAATTTACCTGGTGAAGATATTAGAATTGTACTTTCACAAGATATGGCTGTTCATGTAATTTTGGAAACAGTATATGTGTACGGAATGTTTACCGGTGATGAACAAAATCCATTCATCTTAATGCAAGTGCCACTCAATATGACTCTAAATGAAGGAGAATTTATACTCAAAACATTCGCCGGTGGAGGATTATTTACAAACCAATATAGGTTACTATTACCAGAATACATTATGGACGAAATGACCGAAGCACCTATTCAAGTGAATTATGTGGATATCACACCTGACATCACATTAAATGAAAACGAAACGATTACTGATGTACACTCACCATTCTTCATCGAAACATCGACTGGACGCATGTTATTGATTACGACGGACGGCGAAGATGAAAATTCTACTCTACAGGTATTCGATATTGAACTAGATACACTTTTACTACCGGGCGAAGAATTCGTTGAATTTAGAATGGCAGGTTGGGAAGTATTCTTTGTTTCCAATTTAAGATTTGCAGCACTAGAATTTGGTCAAACAGGTATTTTATTAGAAGCACTAACCATCCAAACTATTGGCGTTATACATCAACAAGAAATCGCTTCTTATCTATTTGAAGACAATACATATATACCAGATAACCCACTTTATCAAAGCTTTAATGGTTGGTATATGGATAGTGAATTAACCATACCGTTTACGTATGATTTAGTTTCCCCTGAAATGACCTTATACGCGTCATTCATCTATACACATTATTTTATTACCATCGAATTATATGATGGTAACACTCCTGAGGTAATCGCTATTCCATTTGATGAAATTCCAGTAGAACCGGTTGTTCCTTCAAAACCTCATCAAGAATTTACGGGTTGGTACTATTATGATAATCAAATGATATATGACTATGACTTCAGTTATGCCATCAACAAAGATGTGTTAATATATGCAAGTTATGTATCTGCACAGTATGACGTAACATATATTTTTGAAGGTTTTGATCCAATCGTTACCTCTGAATATGCGATGACGTTCTATGGTGACTTGGAAATCGAAGTACCTGCAGGGTATGAGATTATTGCGGTGTATATGGATGCTGATATGCTCATTCCGTTTAACCCGGATTTACAACTAGAAGGACCATTGACCTTATGGGTTGCGATTGACCCAATGACGATTGATGTTTACTATTATCACGACACAGAAGACATCACATTCGTTCAATTATACGCAATCAATTATCAAAACTTTGGTATTACTGCTGATCATCGAATCTATGTGTGGGGTGATAATTATCAAGGCGGTTTAGGTATTGGTATGGACCATATTTTAGATGTACCAACACCACTCGATATTACACATTTATTCAATTTAGGATTAAATGAGTTTATTGTCAGTATCGATGGACTATATTCCTATAAAATCGCGTTAACCTCGGAAGGTAGAGTTTTTGTTTGGGGTTATTATAATCAAAATGGATCCACTCAAAGTATCGTCAAAGAAATCACTCATATGCTAAACATACCTTTAAATGAAAACATCAATGGTTATTATCTTGCTAATACAGGGATCTATTTCTACTTGAGTGATGGTACAATTAAATACTTTGAGTATTATCAAGAATTAGTTAAAACAACGACAACTTCTATTATGCTTGATGTTGTGTATTCAGAACAAGTCTTATATGATCCAAATAAATTGTTCCTAGTCACAGTACACGGCGCGTATATCGTTGAATTTGTGAATGATAATGCACCTGCACAAGTTATAGATTTATCATCGTCTTTAAATGGTGATCAAGTCTTTTCAACGAGACTGAATTACCAAGCTTATGCACAGTTATATCTTTATACCATTCAAGGCCGAGTCTATCTATTTGACGCAGTCAATTTGACTATTACACTGGTCGATGATTTAGAATTGAATCCGATGGAACAACTTGTAAATATGTTCTATATTCAAAGCGATATACTAGGGTTTACTACCTCAGATAACCGTTTCTTAACCTATTTAAATATGACTGTTACAGACGTAGATACAACCATATTATTACCTGATGAGATGATTTTAAGCTTCGAATTTGGTATGTATTTCTTCACTTCAGCTGGTCGATCTATTCAACTAGATTATTATAATCATACTTTTGTTTCACCAATTCAAGAGTATATCGTTACTGAATCTGATTTTGTTTACAGATATATCATGATTGGATGGGTATTATACGCAGAATTATTTAGTGGATCATACGTTCAAACTGCTGGTACAGAACTAACTAAAACAGTAGGTGCGAATCTAATGATTGAACAATATGCATTTGGCACACCATTTGTGTTAGCAGATATTACACCTAAACCAGGATATACATTCCATGCCTGGGTTGATATTTATGGTAATCTATACTTAGATACACCTACAAATACGGTTTTCCTATACCCATATTTCACAACAATTGAATAAAACAATTTGGTCTGCGGTTATTCGCAGGCCTTTTGTGTATATTAACCTAACACTCTTGATGCGATTGAAATGGAGATAGCAAATGAATTGAAACCATAGGGAATTTATCAATCAAATGCATCGAAAGATTCTTCAATCTAAATAGTCATCAAAACTCAAAATCGGCATCGGTTTTGAGTTTTTTTATATGAAAATTTACTTAAATTTAGAAAATCCTAACATGCCTATCAAATCGTTCGCATTCTTTTCAACTTGGTGCTAAACTAAAAACATATGTTAGAATTTGAGGTGATTTTATGGAAAATTGGAAGAAAACTGTGGGGATATTCATGGCTAGCCAAACAGTATCTTTATTAGGTTCGATGCTCGTGATGTATTCAATCATGTGGTATGTAACACTAGAAACCCAATCCGGGTTAATGATGACCATCATGGTTTTATGTTCGTTTGTACCGTCGATTTTAATTTCGCCGTTTGCAGGTGTTTGGGCTGACAGGTTAAACCGTAAAATGCTCATGATCACTGCCGATTTATCTATCGCCTTTGTCACTTTGATTATCGCAATCCTATTTTTTATAGGGATTAGAGAAGTCTGGATTATCTTTATTGTGTCTATCGTTAGAGCGTTTGGTCAAAGTGTTCATCAACCTGCAGTATCTGCGGTATACCCCCAAATAGTACCAGAACAAAATCTCATCAAAGTTCAAGGCATCGCACAAGGCATACAGTCTTCATCGATGATATTGATGCCACTGCTTGCAGGATTGTTATTATCACTGTTTGAATTGGAATACATTTTATTAATTGATGTGATCACAGCTGTGATTGCAGTATATATTTTAGTCAAATACTTAAATCTACCTAAACATGAGGCTGAATTAAAGGCTGAAAAGATCGATTACTTTGAAGATATTAAGCGCGGAATTCATTATGTATTAACCCATAAATTTGTGTTCAATATTTTATTGTTTGGTTTTCTCTTTATGCTCATGGTAGCAGCACCCTCGTTCTTAACGTATCTTCAAGTGGCGAGAGTATTTGGCCCTGAAGCGTGTCGATTATCCACACTTGAAGCGATTTTCGGGTCAGGGATGTTACTTGGATCATTAGCTATTGCAGCCTGGGGCGGGTTTAAGAATCGTTTGGTTACCTTCTTTTTAGCCTATATCGCGATTGGTTTTGGTACTGTTGGATTAGGGTTACCCTATAACTTTTTGATTTATCTTGGATTTTGGGGTGTCGTAGGATTTTTTATCTCTTTAAGCAACCCATTATTGGTGGGTTTAATTCAAGAGAAAGTAGACCCTAAGTATATTGGTAGGGTGTTCTCTGTATTTGGATTAATTAATACCATCAGTTTACCATTAGGGATGTTATTCTTTGGCCCTTTATCCGATATTGTAGATATTTCACACATTATCCTCGTTTCAGGGGTTATGATGATCATAATCGCGATAGTACCGTTATTCAATAAGACATTAATCAAAGAAGGTTTAAGAAAACAAGTAAAGACAGAATAAAGCGGGCAACCGCTTTTTCTTTTTCTCAAGTATAATGGAAATAGAACAATTTCGGTCAAGATTTAGAAAATAAAATATCCTATACTTAAGATGGTGAAACGATGGATGAGAGCATAAAAGAGATTGTGAAACTTCAAAATTATATCGAAGCCCATTTATTTGAAGAGATTACTTTATTGAAACTATCTAGGGTTTGTCATTACTCCCCTTGGTATGTCGATAAAGTATTCAAAAAATATACT
>CAZXLG010000009.1:0-19457 GCA_964641335.1 uncultured Paracholeplasma sp. | reverse complement strand
TGTACCAATCTTTACTCAAGTGGTCGAAAGACCTGAACGAAAACTAATCTTAAAACGTGGTATCAAAGCAGAACATTATTTTGCCTATTGTGAAGAAGTAGGGTGTGATATTTGGGGTACCCTAACCTCAGTTAAAGAAGCTTTATATGAACCAGTGGGCCTTTGGTTACCTAAATCCCTAAAAGCAGGTAAATCAACGTATGTTCAAGGGGTTGAAGTACCTCTACAATACAACAAACGCATTCCAGATGGATTTGAAATCATTACCCTTAAACCACAACTCTATATGGTCTTCCAAGGACCTAAATATGAAGATGCAGATTTTATGGAAGCCATTGAAGCATTCAACCAGGCAGTTGAAATGTTTGATCCTACCTTGTATGGGTATGAATATGACTTAGATAGTGCGCCTGTTTTCCAACTAGAACCACTTGGAGAACGTGGATATATTGAAGCTAAACCCATCAAAAAAGTTGTTCAATTATAACCATTGACATAAACAAAAAAGATTGGTAGAATACCTTTCGAAGGGGAGTAGTTTCCCATGAATCTATCGTCAATACGGTTGATAAAAAACCCGGTAGATTCCAAGCTGAGCTTGTAACAAGACCTTCAAGACTTATTTGTCTTGGAGGTTTTTCTTTGCTCTAAGACACCTCATGAAAGGAGACGTCATGGAACACGTCATTAATGTATTACTTTTAGCAGTAGGATTCATATTTTTAGTCAAAGGCGCTGACTTCTTTGTTGCATCATCCGCTTCGATTGCGAGAAGATTCAAGATTTCATCCCTTGTCATTGGTTTAACTTTAGTCGCATTTGGTACCTCATTACCAGAACTTGCTGTTAGCTTTATTGCTTCACTTAATGTTCAAGTAGGTCAAACTGCAGATATCGCGATGGGCAATGTCATTGGCTCTAATATCGTCAATATCACATTGATTCTAGGATTGACCGCTTTAACTAAAGCTGTGAATGTCTCTAAGACAATGCACAATAAAGAATTCCCATATTTGATCTTTTCTTCTGTATTGATTGCTGTATTTGCGTTTTTATTCCAAGCGGATGCCCTCATTGTTTGGTGGGAAGCATTGATTTTATTAGTCGCTTTCGTGGGTTATGTGTACTTGATGCTTAAGACTTCAAAAGATACCGAATCCACAGAAGAATACCAAATTTTAGATATGAAAAAATCCATTCTATTGGTCGTATTAGGGTTACTTGGGGTCACATTGGGTGGTTGGATGGTAACCAAAGGTGCGGAAAATATCGCGATTGATGTATTGGTGAACATCTTCAACTTTGACACATCAAAAGCTGTGACACTCATTGGATTATCTATTGTTGCAGTAGGTACCTCATTGCCTGAAATGGTCACCTCAATTGTTGCTGCGAAAAAAGGTGAAAATGAAATTGCCTTTGGTAACCTCGTAGGATCTAACATTTTCAATATCTTATTCATTTTAGGTATTTCTGGTCTTGTGACACCATTAGGTATCAACGCAGACGTACTAACCGATATTTGGATTATGATTGGTGTCACTGTGGTTGCTGTGGTTTCAGCCGTTACCTTTGGTCAAGTGTCTAAAAAAGAAGGCGCAGTTTTAGTCATCTTATACGCCAGCTACCTGGTTTATATCATCTTAAGAGCATTACAAATTTTCTAGAACCAATAAAGTTTGATATCATTTTAGGTGTCAAACTTTTTTCTTTTATTACGATAATTGTGCTATGGTGTGACTAGAGGTGATGATATGTTTTATCAAGTCAGTGATGTATTTCATCAAAAGATTGACATAGTAACACAAGCTTTCATCCGGATTGATCAAATGAAACAGTGGCAACCACAACTAGTCCGCGTTGAAACCGCATCAGGAGTTTGGCCAAATGAGGGTTTTGTAGGTTATCTGATTTATCAAACAGAAGATTATAAAAGTAAAATGAAAGTTATCATTAAAGAAAATAAGCTACCAAACAAACTCGTCTTTGTCTATGAAGTCCCTGGGGTTATCAATCAATGTGACTATTTTTTAAAAGAAGTAGGAGATGATACCCATTACCATATGGATGTCACTTTTGAGTTTGCGGATGGGGTTATGCGTGATCCGAAACCATTTGAAAATCAAACACGTTTATTATGAATATTTTTAAAAACGAATATTGAAAAATAGAGTTTTTACATTTGTTGTCATCATTATGGGAAAATCACTGTTTAGAGTGATTTTTTCTTTTTATAGGATAAAAAAGAGACCCTCATCCTTTATAATAAATATAGAAACAATTGAGGTATAAATCGATGAAACCATTTCAATCCGTGAATCGCTTGCATACCAATTCCCGTAAGTGGGATTTGGACCGAGGTCCCTTTGAAGAGGACTTTTTACCATTTTCTTTAGCTGACTCTGACTATAAATCCCCACAACCAATCATTGATGCTTTAAAGGAACGAGTCATGCATGGTGCGTTTGGGTACAACTATATTGATGATACTTATGAAAAAGCCGTCTCAGGCTGGTTTTCAAGAAGATACCATTTTACAGTTCAAAAGGGAGAATTCTTTCCTGCACCAGGGGTGGTTGCTGCACTGTACTTAGCGGTTAAAGGCTTAACTAGAAAACAGGATAAAGTTGTCATACAAACCCCAGTTTATCCAAGATTCTTTGACGTTATTCACGACAACAAAAGACAACTCATCGATAACAAATTAATCAATATCAATGGTCACTATCAAATGGACTTCTTTGGTTTAGAAGAAGCCTTTAAAGAGGGTGCTAAGATGGTTATTTTATGTAATCCACATAACCCGGTTGGTCGTGTGTGGACTGCCCATGAACTCGAACAAGTGTTAGCCTTATGCAAGAAATATAAAGTTACACTTGTTTCAGATGAAATTCACGCAGATTTGATTATGCCAGGTCATACATTTACATCGATGGGTCATTATCTCAATGAGTATGATCAACTCATGGTGTGTACCTCACCGAATAAAACGTTCAACATCGCAGGACTACATTTGTCGAATATCATCATTAGGAATCCAATCATTCGTGAAGCGATTCATCATGAGTTAAGAGTATCTCATAACTGTACCCCTAACCTTTTCGCAACCCTCGCTTGTCAAGTTGCGTATACCCAATGTGATGATTGGGTCGAAGCTCAAAATAAGCATATCGAAAAGAATTTCAAAACACTTTGTCAATTCATGAAAAAACAATTACCAGAGGTTAAAGTCACTAATCTTGAAGGGACTTATTTGGCTTGGTTAGATTTAAGTTACCTCAAACAAGACTCAACAACCCTAACTCAAAAACTACTTAACCACGGGATTGCGGTCAGTGATGGTAATAAGTTTGACCCCGAATTAAAATCATTTGTTCGATTGAATCTAGCCTGTTCAAAAGATCAACTCGAAGCTGGTTTAGAACGATTCCTACAATGTATCCTTGAAGAGACCCAAGCGTAAATCGCTTGGTTTTATTTTTTCAGATTTACATGATACAATCAAACCAAAGTGAGGGTTAATTATGAAACTTTGGACAAATGGAATCATCCATTCTTTAGATGAACATAAATACCATAATATCTTAACCCATCAGGGTAAAATTATTGGTTTGAATGTGGAGGAATCTCAAGCGTTCGATGAAGTTATTGATTTAAGAGGTAGACACCTTTATCCGGGGTTTACCGATGCTCACTTACATTTAATTGGGTATGGTCAAAATTTGAGTCGAGTTTCTATAGTACATCTAAAAACTAAAAACGATATTCTAGATTTCTTAATGACCTTGTCGATTAATGACTATCTAATTGTCGATGGCTATCAAGAGTCGATTCAGTTAACCCAACATGACTTAGATTTAGTCAGTTCAATCAAACCCATTATTTTAAGACATACAGATTTTCACGCGGTAACCGTGAACACATGTGTTCTTAAGGACTTAAATCTCCATAACCCATTAGGAATTCTACGAGAAGACGAGTCCAATCTGGTTTTAAAAACGTACACAAAAGGTTCAAACGAGATACTTGAAACCTATTTAGAACAAGCAATCAAAACGCTATACCGATTGGGTGTTACAGGTGGTCATAGTGATGACCTTTATTATTTCAATGGTTATACCGATACTCTAAATGTATTTAAAAAAGTACTACATAATTACCCATTTAGAGCACACTTACTCATCCATCACGCTGTGTTAGATGACTATTTAAGTGATCAAAATAAGCCAATCAATCACCCTTATCTAGAATTAAAAGGGGTCAAAGTATTTTATGACGGCACGCTATTTTCGAAGACGGCACTGATGAAAGATGGGTATCAAAATCAATCATCCAATGGGCTAAGAACGTCCCCAAATTTTATCGAAATTGTTAAAAAAGTAAGGCATCACAAACTCACTTTAGCCATTCACGTGATTGGTGATCAAGGGCTAGAAGAAGTCATCGATATTTTACAAAAATATCCACCACAAAAAAATCAAAAAGATCGTATCATACACGCCCCTTGGGTATCAGAATATGGCATGAATAGGCTAAAAACCATTCCAGTCACTTTAGATGTCCAACCTCAGTTTTTAACGAGTGATTTACCTGAAGCCTTGACTATTTTAAACCAACCCTCAACCTATATTTTCCCCTGGAAAACAATGATTAAAAATGGGTTAACTGTCTCTTTTAGTAGTGATGCTCCGGTAGAGGTTCCAAATCCTTTACTTGGGATGCTGGACGCAACCGAAAGAGTTTTAAAAAATGGGTCTATGTTTGGTCCTGAAGAGATACTTACTCGTAAAGAAGCACTCCTAGCTTATACAACGTACGCGAATGCTCAATCCGATATTAAAAAGGGAAAAATTGAGGTTGGCTATGTCGCTGATTTTACAATCCTTGAAAAAGATTTAGAAAGCATACCGTCCCCTGATTTTAAAGAAGAACTTGTTTCTATGACGGTCATCAACGAACACATCGTTTATCAAAAATAAGACATGTGTTTTTCTTTCATGTGATTTGGCACTTAATACTTGACATTGCCAAATCGATGGATAAAATAGTTATTGGAGGCGATATTATGTCAAAGACACAATCCTTTAAAACAGAGTCTCAGAAACTCTTACATTTAATGACTCATTCGATTTACACCCAAAAAGAAATTTTCTTAAGAGAGCTCATATCGAACGCGAGCGACGCCATCGATAAGAGACACTTTTTATCCCTTACTGATGAAAAGGTACCATCTGATACCTACAAAATTGTCCTAACCCCGAACAAAGAGGAAAGAACGTTAACCATCACTGATAATGGGATTGGATTTACTGAAGAAGAACTCATTACCAACCTTGGTACGATTGCTCAAAGTGGGTCCAAAGCATTCATCGAAAAACTCGATCAAAATGATACAAACATCATTGGTCAATTTGGGGTAGGTTTTTACAGCGCATTCATGGTCGCTGATAAAGTAGAAGTTAGAACCAAATCCCCATATGCAGATAAAGGTTATATTTGGATTTCCGATGGGGTATCCGAATTCACGGTGGATGACTATGATAAAACAACGATTGGTACAGAAATCACGCTTTATCTAAAAAAAGATATTGAAGATGAAGAAGCGAAAGAATCCTTTAGTGAATATGTAGAAGTTTACGAATTGAGATCCTTAGTCAAAAAGTATAGTGACTATGTGAGATATCCAATTTATCTATCCGAAGATTTAGAAAAACCAGTCAATCAAATGACGCCTTTGTGGCAACGCTCTAAGGCAGACATTACCGATGAAGCATTGAATGGTTTCTACAAACACCAATTTAATGACTTTGAAGACCCGATGAAAGTGATTCACATGTCTGTTGAAGGCATGTTAACCTTTAATGCATTACTCTTTATTCCTAAGAAACCCGCTTACAACTTCTTTAGTGAAACCTATGAAAAAGGACTTCAACTCTATTCTAAAGGCGTATTCATTCAAGATAAGAATAAAGACCTCATTGGAGATCATTTCAAATTTGTTAAAGGGGTCGTGGACTCCTCTGATTTATCTTTAAATATTTCAAGAGAACTTTTACAACAAGATAGACAGCTTAAAAAGATAGCTTCATCGATTGAAAAGAAGATTAAGTCTGAACTATTAAGTTGGTTAGAAAACGATCGTGCTAAATACATCGAATTCTATGATTTATATAAGACCTCGCTCAAATACGGTATTTATCAAAACTTTGGATTAAACAAAGAATTACTACAAGATTTAATCTTATTCAAAACCAACTTGAGCGATGACTATATTAGTTTTAAAGAATATCTAGACCGTAAGAAAACTGATCAAAAAGATATTTACTACGCGACTGGTAAATCGAAACAAGCCATTCTTAACTTACCTCAAATGGGTATCTTAAAAGAAAAAGGCTATGAAGTCTTATTACTCACAGAAGAAGTCGATGAATTCATGATTCAAATGATGGGTTCATACAACGATGTTCAATTCAAGTCGATTCAATCTGCCGACTTAGATTTAGTCGATGAAGATAAGAAAAAAGACATCAAGAAAAAAGAAAAATCAAACAAGTCCTTACTTGAAGCGATGAAAGAAGCCTTAGGGGATAAAGTCTCAGATGTCAAACTTTCACAACGCTTAAAAGAAGCTCCTGTTTGCCTAGTATCGGGTGAAGGTTTATCCTTAGAAATGGAAAAAGTATTGAAGAATGTGCCTAACGCAGACAATGTTAAAGCTGAACGCATTCTTGAACTTAACCCAGACCATGAAATCTTCACGGTTTTACAAGGTTTAACTGAAGATAAAGCAGCCCTAAAATCCTACGCAACCCTACTCTATCATCAAGCATTACTGATTGAAGGGTTACCAATTGAAGACCCAAGCGAATATATTCAAGTATTGAATGATTGGATGATTCACAAGAAATAATGTTTAAGCCCCTAGAGGGCTTTTACTTTCTTAAAAATTAATTAAGTGGAACCCTCTAAAGATAAAAAAAATACTTTGTTGTATAATTAAATAAAAGGGTGAGATGTTATGCGCTGGATTATGTTTATCCGCTTATTCAAACAAATATTTTCTAAAAAGAAATTACCTGATATCGATTTTATTCAAAAACAAGGTCTACTGGCTGTTAAGATTGCGCAAACCTTCGCGTTAAGAATTGATTTCTTAAACGAAGCGACCTGCACGCATTTAGCCAAACTGTATACGAAGACGACCCCAATTCAAGGGGAAGACTTCAAAGTATTATTACAACAATATACCGATGATTATTGGTTAAAGAATTTCAAAACGATTGAAGAAACCCCAATCGGTAGTGCTTCTGTTGGGCAAGTTCATCGAGCTACCCTACAGTCTGGGGAAGAAGTCGTGATTAAATTCATCAAAAAAGACTTCAAAAAGAAATTTGAAGAAGACGTCCGATCACTTAGACGTTTCATTAAGTTCATCATTTTCTTTTATCCAAAACTCCCGAAAGTAGCTGACCCAGTGGGGATTCTTGAACACATTGAAGAATATACCCTCGCGGAATTGGATTTAAGAAATGAAATCAACCATGGTGACATTCTTAAAGACATCTATGAGGCAAATAAAACAAAATTTGATTTATCCCGTTTGAAATTCCCTAAGATTTATAAAGAACTCTCGAATGAACATGTGTTGGTGTCTGAGTTCATCGAAGGCAAAACGGTCGATGACTTACTTGAAGAAAAAGCGATGCCTTTTGAAGATATCTTAGAGATATTCCATATTCATGGCTTTTACATCTTCATCATCGGTACTTTCCATGGGGATTTACACCCCGGCAACCTCATCAAGAAAGACAATGACTTTTACTTTATTGATACGGGTGCGATTTCAGAAGTGGGTAAAAAAATTCAAATGGGTTTGTTTGAATTCATGGAAAAACTCGCCTATTATGATTTCGAAGGCTGTGCTTTAGCCTTAAATCATATGGCATCTAAAGAAATTCATGGTAAGACCTATGACATCTATTTTGATAAATTATTGGATCTATATAAAGACTTTAGAGGTAAATCTGTTTCTGAAGTATCTCTCACGCGTAAAATGATGGAAACCATCAAATTGGGTGTGAATTCTGGAATGGTATTTGAAAAAGGGATGTTCCCCATCATTAAGAGTATGATGTATTTGGATGGCATGGTTTTAAAAGGTGCTCCAGATACCGTTTTAATGGTTGAAATGAGACGATTCTTAGAAGAATTCCATAAAGCAAACGAGGCGATTAATCAATGAAAAAAGTAGCGATTATTGGGGCAGGGCCAGGCGGTCTAGCAGCTGGTATGGTCTTATCTAAAAAGGGTTATGACCTACATATTTTTGAAAAAGATGATCAAGTTGGGGGTAGATCTAAAAGACTTACTTTAGGCGATTATCATTTCGATGTGGGTCCAACCTTTTTAATGTATATCGAAATCTTAGAGGATGTCTTTCAATCGGCTGGATATAATCTATTTGAAGAACTTAATCTCATCCGATTAGAAGAACTCTATACCCTTATGTTTAACGATGTGACGTTTAACATGAATAAAGACCCTATGGAAAATGCGAAAATGTATGACAAGTATTTACCAGGGTTGGGGAATAGTTACCTCAAATGGTTAAAAGCTCAAGAGAAAAAGTTGAATGCAATCTCGCCAATTCTTAAAAAGCCATTTCCGAATGTCTTACATTTTTTAAGACCTGATGTATTGAAAGCAGCACCCTATGCACACGTCTTTCAATCGGTCTATTCGCATTTATCGACGTTTAATAAGAATGAAAACTTTATCCACTCGTTATCTTTCCAAGCGAAGTATTTAGGGATGGCTTCCTATCAAGCGCCATCGGTATTTACGATCCTACCTTACCTAGAACACGCCATGGGTTTATACCACGTGAAAGGTGGACTTAATCAAATCAACCACAAAATGGCTGATTTGATTGAAAAGAATGGGGGTAAAATCCATTTAAATAGTCCGGTTGAAGAAATTATCGTTGACCGTGGGGTTGCGAAAGGTTTAAGAGTGAATGGTGAAGCGATTCTTTTTGATGAAGTCATTGTGAATGCCGACTTCTCCTACGCGATGCATAAACTCATCAAGCCCGAGCACTTAAAGAAGTATACCCCTCAAAAATTAGACAAGATGAAGTATAGTGTTTCAACCTTTATGTTATACATTGGCCTAGATAAAGAGTATGATTTCGATCACCATGAAATACTCTTCTCAAAAGATTATGAGAACTATCTCAAGGGGTTAACCCAAGACCAATTTACCGATGATTTTAGTATTTATTTACACAACCCAGGACGAACTGATGACTCTTACGCTCCGAAAGGACATACCAGTTTATTCGTTTTAGTCCCTGTACCGAACTTAAGAGCGAATCAAAATTGGGAAACATATAAACACCATTTAAAAGAAAAGGCGTTGGATTTAATTGAATCCAAACACCATGTTGACTTAAGAAGTCACATTCAAGTAATGAAAATGCTCGATCCTACAGATTGGGAAAAAGAGTATAACGTTCATTTAGGGGCAGTGTTCAATTTGGCACATAACCTACCTCAAATGTTACATAGAAGACCTCAAAACCAATTTAATGATATCAAGCACTTGTATTTAGTTGGGGGTGGCACACACCCAGGTAGCGGATTACCAACGATATACCAATCGGCCATCATATTAAAACATTATCTATGAGTATAAGCATCCATTGTTGGATGCTTATTTTTCTTTTAGGGTGGTTACACTGGTTTGGATAGGATGCCCCACTTCTATTAAGTGGTGGGTAGTTCACAAGTAGTGCTTATTGATTTCATTAAACTCGATAAAACATTAATTGATGAACTAAATAATGAACGCATAGATTACACATTAACGAAGGCATTCGTTAACATATCACACCAATTATCAGCTAAAGTGATTGCTGAAGGGGTAGAGACGGAAAGGCAAATCATTCGTCTAAACATGATGGCATGTGACTACATTCAAGGGTATTATTACTCAAAACCATTGAAAATGAAGGACGCTTTAGCCTATTTGAAGCGCGTATAATCGCTTTTGAACAAAAAAATAAAGTATTGTGTTATAATAAAACTAAAGTACACACTCAGTATGAGTTGAAAGGAAGAACTCGATGAAACAAAGAAGTATTGGTATGATGATTTTATTATCCATCATTACGTTTGGTATTTACTTAGTTTATTGGTACATTGTATTCCAGGCTGAACTTAAAGAAAAAACCGGTGAAGGCTCTGGCGTACTCCTACATGTGTTATTATCACTAGTCACATTAGGCATCTATTATATTTACTGGCAATATGCAGCTGGCAAACGTCTAGCAAAACAAGGTGCTAATGATTTATCAATTGTTTATTTAGTACTTACGTTTACACCTGCTAGCTTTATCAATCCATTTTTGATGCAATCACAAGCGAATCAAATCAATTAATTATGAAAAAGGACAGCCCGGCTGTCCTTTATTTTATCTGTTCGGTGGGTTTTCTTAAAGCTTTGATGAGTAAGGTTACAGATCCAACAATGAGTCCAACAAATAAGAAGAATAATCCAAATAAGACATACATTAGATCATTCCAAGACCCTGCAGGTTGTGGCATTTGTGATAACCAAATGGATACCAACCCTAAAGCTAGAAGAATTAATGTTGGGATAAATGCGAATTTTTGTTTGATGATGAGAAATACTAAACCAGCAACAATCGCTAGTAAACCAAAACCTGAAATATACGGGATGAAGGGTACCATAATAAATCTCCTTTTTAATCATCATACTTGAAAAAATGGGTTTTGTCAAATAAACACGTAAGAGCATCAATAAGCCATAATGTCCACTTGTTTGAAAATCAAATCAATTGCGTAAGATGCTTAACTTCGCTACAATGATACTATGTGTAAGGAGAGGTCATTATGATTCAAAATATCAAAGCATCATTCATCTATAAATCCATCTATTTAGTGATCGGCTTTATCGGTTTGTTTTTAGCTACCGAACTATTAACCGGTTCTTTCAATCGTGGTTTTTTCGTTTATTATACGAATATCTCGAACTTGATTGCGTACGCATTAATGATAACACTGTGGCTTTCAGACTATCAAACGATTAAAGGCATCCAAACAGTTTTTAAATATCCAAATGTAAGATTCGTGATTACCATTTTGATTCTAGTTACGCTCATTATTTATAATACATTACTCGGTGATATCTTTGATCCAGGGTACTGGCGTGTCCGTAATGTGATCATGCATTTGGTTGGCCCTCTTTTAGTAGTGGGTGACTTCTTATTATTTTCAAAACCAAATAGCATTGGTTGGAAAGCAATATTATATAGCTTAGTCCTACCTTACGCCTATGTCATAGTTACCCTAGTCATTGGATTATTTACTCATAGTTACCCTTATTTCTTTTTAGATGTCAATGACATTGGGTATATTGGTGTTTTAGGTTGGGTTAGTGTACTCACGGTTGGTTTTATAATTCTTAGTTCAATCCTAGTCTATTATAATAAAAATATTTCAAAATATAAAAAATAGTCCGTTTAGTTTACTGAATTGTTTTTAGGTGTTACAATAGAAGTTGGAGTGATGAGACATGCGTGTAGGTTTTATTTATAATCCTGAGAGTGGTAGTGGAAAAATTGAAAAGAACTCAAAGTTCATCATCAACGCCTTTGAATCTAAAGGTCATAGCGTTGATGTTTTAAAAACGCTCAAACCCTTGGATGCGAAACGATACGCAATTGAGTCTAATCACGACTTATTGTTGGTTGCTGGTGGAGACGGAACCCTCAATGAAGTGGTCAATGGTCTCATGACCAAAACCGTTAGACAAAAGATTGCGTATATTCCTACAGGTACTGTAAATGATGTTGCTCACATGTTGGGTATACCAATGAATATTAAAAAAGCAGTGAAGTTAATCCTTGAGTCCGGTGAAGTTAAAAAAATGGATATTTCAAAGATTGGTGATACTTACTTCACATATGCAGCAGCGACCGGTCGCTTCGCAAAAGCAAGCTATGACGTGAAACGAGCAGATAAAAAACGTTTTGGCATGCTTGCATATGTGGTGAGAGGGATTACGGATTTGTTATTTGATTATCGTATGCCTCTAACCATCAAGCATGAAGGCGGTCAAATCCATCGTACATTTACGCTATTATTATTTTTAAATGGACCACGCGTGGGCGGTTTTAATTTATTCTTGATGCGTAAATCAAAACTGAACGATGGTAAGATTGAAGCTAGACTCTTTGAACGAAGACGATTTTGGACTTTGATCAAAGTACTCTCCTTTTTCGCCATAGGTGGACTGGTAATGAAGGGCGGGCACCGCTTAAAATCATCGTTCTATGAAATTGAAACGACAGATAAAAATCCAGATATCGAATGGAACACAGATGGTGAAAAGACTGAACGCAACAGTGTGCGTATTGAAGTCTTTCAAGAAGCCATTGAAATATATGTTTCAAAACGAGCTGCAAAATATGTATTCTAGACCTCGAAAAAGAGGTCTTTTTTTTGACATTTTACATAATTGAAAACTTTATGCAAAACCATTGAAACGAATCATCAATCATGATATACTTTCAACTAGCCGACCGACCGTTCGGTCGGATTCTAGTTGGAGGATTAATAACATGAGCGGATATAGCGTCAGAAAACCAATCAGCGTGATTATGGGTGTACTCATTATCATTGTTTTAGGGGTTTTCTCAATTACTCGATTACCATTAACCTTATTTCCCGATATCGAGTTACCATTTGTCGTAACCATTACGGAATTTCAAGGTGCATCACCCGAAACTGTAGAAGCAGAAGTTTCAACTAAAATAGAATCTACAGTGGCGACCATTTCAAACTTCTCTGAAGTATCGTCAATGTCAAATGAACATTTCGCAATATCGATTGTTACGTTTGCTGACGGTGCGAACATGGATTCCGTCGTCATCGAACTACGTGAATTATTGAATAATATCACATTTGCTGAAGGTGTGGGTAATACCCGTATCTTAAGAATTAGTCCAGATATGTTACCGGTTATGACTGTCACATTATTCAAGGATTATTCAGAAGATTTAACGGACGAAGAAGTACTCATTCGTAACACCGAATGGATTCAAAGAGATTTACTAATTGATTTACAAAGCATCCCAGGGGTTGCTGATGTGAGTATCTCAGGTCAGGCGGATGTCGTATTACAAATCAATTTAGATAATACCAAACTAACTACCTATGGCTTAGACCATGAAACTGTACTTAACACGATTGAAGATCAAAATGAAGGCGGACTCATTGGGGTAGCTTTAGACTCTGGTGAATTACGTATGTTGTATCTTGGTGATAAGATCAATCAACTCGATGAAATCGCTAATTTACCGATTTATTTTGACGGTTCAGAGATTATTTATTTAAACGATTTAACCGTAACAGACGGGATTAAATATATCAATGCGAATACCGATACCTATTCAAAGATCAATGGGGTTCAAGGTATTCAAGTATCCTTCACCAAACAATCAAACTACGGTATTACCGAAGTATCCAATAGTATCGTCAATCGTTTAAATGACATCATGGACCGTGAAGGTACCGATGCGCATTATGAAATTTTACTAGACCAAGGTGAGTATATTACACAATCGATTGGATCTGTATTAAATAACTTGATTGTTGGTGGTCTATTAGCCATTGTCATCTTGTTCTTATTCTTAAGAAATATCAAACCTACCCTCATTGTAGGGCTTGCGATCCCAACCTCAGTGATTGGCGCATTTATGTTGATGTATTTTACAGGCGTTACATTAAACTTAATTTCGATGGGTGGATTAGCCTTAGGTATTGGGATGCTAGTAGATAACGCTGTTGTCGTTATTGAAAATATCTATCGTATGATTTCTGAAGGGAAATCAAAACGTGAAGCAGCAATCGAAGGGGCAAAAGAAGTTGCTGGTGCAATCACGTCCTCAACCATAACCACAGTGGCTGTCTTCTTACCGATTGTCTTTATTGAAGGCATCATCGCAGACGTATTTATTTCCATGGCTTTAACCATTGCTTATTCTTTAGGAGCGTCATTATTCATTGCTTTAACGTTGGTTCCCATGATGGCCTCTCGTATGCTTGATGACCATAAACCACAAAAAGATGGTAAGTCGATGACTTGGATGAAACGTGCCTATGAAACATCGGTACTGTTTACTTTAAAACACAAAATTTCATCTTTAGTTGTGGTTTTCCTTTTATTAGTAGTTTCCGTCTGGCTTGTGGCTTCCAAAGGGTTTATTCTACTCCCTGAATCAGATGAAGGTGTTATTGATATCACCTTAGTAACCACATCACAAACAACCTTTGAATCGAAAGCAGCTTTTACCGATTTATTAACTTCAGAATTACAAGCCATCTCCGATGTTGATACTGTATCTGCATCCATTGGTTCTTCTGGTGGATTTGGTGGATTTAGTATGCTCATGGGTGGCGGTTCTGATATCGAAATTACTATTAACCTTAAAGATAGCCGTTCTAAATCAACGAAATCAAATGAACAAATCGTTAAAGATATATTGGCTGATTTTGACTATTCTAGTCTAACGGGATTTAATGCTTCAAATATTGTTGAAACCACTGTATCTGCTCAAAATTCAACTGGCGCGCTCGGTGGAGCATCCGGTATTTCAATCAAAGTATCCGGGTATGATTTACAAACCCTCGAAGCGATCTCTAATGACATCACAGCCATTCTTCAAACAACTGATGGGGTAGTTAAACCAGACAATGGTATTTCTCAAGGTGCGGATAATGTCAAGATTACCATTAATAAATCTAATGCTATGACGTTAGGATTAACCGCGAGTGATGTCAATGACAACATCGCCTATTTATATCAAGGATTAGAAGGCTTGGGAGAAACACAAACCCTAAGTCTAACCATTGAAGGCGTTACCTATGATATTCAATTACCAAATGATTCAGTAACCGGTGGATTAACCTTCGATCTATTTGGAGATTACTTAAACTTTTTATCTGGAATTATGTTATTTAGTGATGCTGACCGAGCAATGATTGACCGATTTGTAACAAATACAGGCACAGGTATTTACACGATTGATCCTACCGCACTAGGTACGGGTGGCTATCTCAAATTTATGGTTAACCCATACTTGAGAGTGGTTGGTGGAGAGATTGTCTTCAATCCAGACATCATGAGTGCTGACCCGATGCTCGCATCGATGTCGTTAGCACCTCTATATCAAACTAATGCAAACTCAGTAGCATCCATAGACTATATCACTGGATTTACGACCATCAATACCGATGGCTCAAACCGCTACATCAATGTGACAGCTGAAATAGCCGATGGTAAAAATGTTACAATCGTGTCGGGTGAAGCGACTAGAAAAGTCAATGAGTATCTAGAATCCAATGACTTTAAACAATATGGTAATGGATATTATGTTACATTTGAAGGTGAATCTGAAGAAATTCTTCAAGCTGTGAATGATTTGGTATTGGCCGCATTAGTCGCCATCTTACTTGTTTACATGGTCATGGCCATTCAATTCCAATCATTAGTATACCCATTCATCATTCTATTTACGATTCCACTCGCATTTACTGGAGGGATGCTCGCATTACTCCTCACGAATTCCTATTTAAGCTTAGTATCAATCATGGGTCTAGTCATCCTTGTAGGTATTGTTGTTAATAACGGTATTGTTTTAGTTGACTATATTAATCAGTTAAGACATGAAGGTAAAACGATTAAAGACGCCATTGTCATCGCAGGAAAAACCCGTTTAAGACCAATATTAATGACCTCATTAACCACCATCTTAGGGTTAGCATCGCTGGCTTTAGGTTTTGGTGAAGGTTCTGAACTACTTCAACCTATGGCGATAACCACCATTGGTGGATTGATTTATTCAACCATCCTAACCCTTGTTGTGGTACCAGCCATTTACGCGTTATTAAACTACAAAACGATGAAAAAAGAGGCGAATTTCGATGTCACAAACGAAAGATAAAATCATTCACGTTTTGGTTGATCACATCAAGCAAGGTAACAATTTGAATGACATTTCCTTAGCACAAATTGCCCACGCTGCTGATATTGGAAAAAGTACGGTATATGAATACTTCAAAAACAAAGAAGATATGATTTCAAGTACCTATGCTTATCTCTTAAGCCAATATCAAAATATCTTATTAGAAGACATTCCTATGGTGGATTTCAAAACAGCATTTACAGCTCAAATTAAACGTATTTTGGTTGTCATGAGTGATGCGAAAAGCATTATGGATGCAATTATGAATATCCAACTCGACGGGATTCCCTCCTTGAAGCTAGAACACCAAAAACTAATGGTCAACATTCAAGAACAAATGAATGATCGATTTACAGAAATTATGAAACTAGGTATTGTATCGGGCGAAATAGTACTAACAAATATTACACCATACAGTAAACACATCATTCAAGCACTCATATCAGGAATATTATTACAATATGTTAAAGGTGAGATGGATTTAAGTGATGATGGCGTTTGTGAATTAATTTATGAGCAAGTTTTAAAAGCACTAAAATAATGAAAATAGACATGGATAATTTTTCACAATTATTCATGTCTTATTTTTTTTAACACCGAAATAACGCGGTTATAGGATTTATATTTAGTGAAAGTGTTATGAAAACATTTTCAACAATGAGGAAAGCGTTTCATAGTTTACGACGCTTGATTTCGTGTTTTTGTTTTGAGACAATGTGGGTAAAGAACACGAAAGGAAATTGAATATATGGAAAAAGACATCCAAAAAACACAGACTCATGTGGGTGGTCTTGTCCAAAATGCTACGGAGGCTCTTGAGGCTTTTTATACCTACAATCAAGAGCAAATCGACCACATTATCGCCAAAGTATCTGTTGCAGCTTTAGAAGCTCACGGCAAACTGGCTATGATGGCGGTACAGGAAACCAAACGTGGCGTTTTTGAAGATAAGGCTACGAAGAATTTATTTGCAGTAGAGTACGTCGTGAATCACATCCGACACCTAAAAACCGTTGGGGTAATTAGCGAGGATGAAGTGAGTGGCATCACTCAAATCGCAGATCCTGTTGGGGTAATCTGCGGAATCATACCGGTCACTAATCCCACTTCAACCACCATTTTCAAATGTATTATTGCATTAAAAACACGAAATCCAATCATATTTGCGTTTCATCCGAATGCACAACAATGTTCAGCAGAAGCAGCCCGCATCGTAAAACAAGCGGCGATTGCTGCAGGCGCACCTAAACATGCAATTCAATGGATTGAAACACCATCCATGGAAAATACATTGGAATTGATGAAACATGAAGGCACGCATTTAATTCTTGCAACCGGCGGAAATGCCATGGTTAAAACAGCATATTCATGTGGGAAACCCGCCCTTGGTGTTGGTGCAGGAAACGTACCAGCATATATCCACAAATCAGCCAACATCAAACAAGCAGTGAACGATATCGTTATGTCCAAAGCGTTTGACAATGGTATGGTTTGTGCCTCTGAACAAGGCTGCTTTATTGATAAAGACATCTTTACAGAAACGATTGATCGATTCAAAGAATTTGGTACCTACTTTCTGACAGAAGCTGACAAACTCAAACTAATGAAGTTATCATTTGGTGTGGATTCAATCGAAGACTATACGAAAGCAAAACTTAACCCAAATATCGTTGGTCAATCTGCTCTTTGGTTGGCTAAAGAAATCGGTATTGAAGTGCCGGCTAACACAGTCATTTTAGGGGTATTTTGTAATGAAGTAGGTCCTGAAGAACCATTCAGTAGAGAAAAACTCTCACCTATTCTTGCTTTTTATGAAGTGATGGATGATAAAGAAGGCATCCTAAAAGCTAAAAAAATGGTTGAATTTGATGGGCTCGGACACAGTGCTTGTATTCATGCTAATGATCCAAGTATTGTTAAACAATTTGGTATCGTCACTAAAGCAATCCGCATCATTCACAATTCACCAACCACGTTTGGTGGTATTGGACAAGTATACAATCAATTTATCCCATCATTAACATTAGGATGTGGATCTTATGGTAGAAACAGTGTTGGCGATAACGTGAGTGCGAACCACCTACTAAACATTAAAAAGATCGGACGAAGAAAAAACAATATGCAATGGTTTAAGATTCCATCGAAAATCTATTTTGAAAGGGATGCGATTGAATATCTAAGACAGATGCATGATGTGTCCAAGGTATTTATTGTTACAGACCGTATCATGGTCGATTTAGGTTATGTCCAAAAAGTCACAGATCAACTAAATTTAAGAAGAAATAAAGTCCAAGTTCAACTATTTTGTGATGTCGAACCGGACCCATCGATCGATACCGTAAATAAGGGGTATCAAATCATGAAGAGTTTTGAACCAGATACAATCATTGCTATTGGTGGGGGCTCACCGATGGATGCAGCGAAAGCCATGTGGTTGTTTTATGAGCATCCCGATGTGAATTTTAACGACCTAAAACAAAAATTCATGGACATCAGAAAACGCGCATTTAGATACCCTGAACTTGGTAAAAAGAGCAGTTTAGTCTGTATTCCTACCACCTCAGGTACAGGTAGTGAAGTGACACCCTTCGCCGTCATTACAGATAAAAAAGATAACAAAAAGTATCCATTAGCAGACTATTCATTGACACCAACGGTTGCGATTGTTGACCCAGCTTTAGTACTAACTCAACCGAAGACAGTCACAGCGGATACAGGTATGGATGTCTTAACCCATGCGATAGAAGCATTTGTATCTACACTTGCAAACGACTACACGGATGCGTTGGCTTTATCAGCAATTGAAATGGTATTTAAATACTTGAAACGTGCCTGGGATAATGGGCAAGATTTTGAAGCCAGAGAAAAGATGCATAATGCATCTACCATGGCAGGTATGGCATTTGGTAATGCATTCTTAGGCATTTCACACTCCATGGCTCACAAAATTGGTGGGTTATTCCATGTACCACATGGTAGACTTAATGCCATCCTACTGCCAGAAGTGATAAGATACAATGGACAAAAGCCATCCAAACTTTCTACATGGCCAAAATATAATTATTATCAGGCGGATGAGAAGTATCAAAAGATTGCACGAATGCTAGGACTTAAAGCAGACACCCCATCAGAAGGTGTTGAATCATTGGCAACAGCTGTATACGAATTGGGTGAAAGTTTAGGCATCCAAATGAACTTAAAAGCTCAAAAAGTGAATGAAAAAACGTTCATGGCGAATGTCGAAAGTTTAGCTTATGCAGCCTATGAAGATCAATGTACACCAGCAAATCCTAGACTTGCTCTCGTTGAAGACATGAAGCAAATCATGATTAAGATTTATCAATAAAAATAAGGACACCTCACTTTGGTGTCCTTTTGATTTTCTAAATATTTTTTTTGTAACAGC